>CALZBV010000146.1 GCA_945622055.1 uncultured Clostridia bacterium | reverse complement strand
GAAAGCCTTATCCTTCAGAGTGAACGTCTGGCCGGAACCAGTGTCATTGCCAACGTAACAAATTATGTGAATGTACGGCAGCAACCGTCCACTGCCTCGGAGGTTGTCGGAAAGCTTTATGCAGACTGTGTCGGAACCGTTCTGGAGGATTGCGGGGACTGGGTATTGGTGGAATCCGGCAATCTGACAGGGTATGTGGTAAAGGAGTATTTGTTTCTCGAAAGTGATGTGAAGGTGCAGATTGAAAGAAAGTACCAGCCAAAAGTTAAAGTAACCTCCAATGTGTTAAATGTGCGTGCACAGGCAAGTACGGAGGCAGTGGTGCTTGGTGAAGTATATAATGGGAAAATCTTTGATTTTCTGGAATTTTGCGGGGACTGGGTAAAGGTTCGCTATTCGGAAGACCAGACGGGTTATGTTTACGGAGCTTATGTGTCCGTTTCGGGATTGCCACTTTGCGGTGAGACTCTGGCGGAAGAACAGAGCCGTCTGGCAGAGGAGGCACGTAAGGCTGCGGAAGAGGCAAAAAAGGCAGAGGAAGCCAGAATGGCAGCGGAAGCGGCAAAGAAAGCCGAGGAGGAACGCAAGGCCTTGGAGGCAGCAAAGAAGGCAGAGGAAGAAAAGCGTGCAGAAGAGGCAAAAAAAGAAGAGGCATCCAAGACGGAAGGTACGGCTGAGAACCAGGGAACAAGGCAGGAGACGATTGACAAGGTGATTTCTTATGCCAAATCAGCACTTGGAAAACCGTATATCTGGGGTGGTAAGGATTTGACGAAGGGAACGGATTGCTCCGGACTTTGCTACGCTTCTTATCTGAAGGTTGGAATTACACTTCCGAGAGTGTCCAAGGATATGGCGAAGGATTCTTCCTTACTCTCTGTTAAGCCGGATACGAAGCAGCTATTGCCGGGAGATTTGGTATTTTACCATAACCTGAGTAATGGTGTGGTTGACCATGTGGCGCTTTATCTCGGAGACGGCAAGGTGATTCATGCCTCGGGATACAAGGAAGGCATTATTATTTCCAATTATAACTACCGCCCGCCACACAGCGCGAAGCGCGTAATACGGTAGATACATACAGGATAATTTGGCAAAGCGTGCAGTTTGTCTTTTCTCAGATTTGCATTCGTCCGGAATAGTTGCGGACAAGATACATGTTTTTTTAGGAGGACAATATGAAGAAATTATGGTGTTATACCAGAGAACCGATTGATAATGTATATTATGATCCGAGACTTGCCTATAGTATGCATCTTATGCTGGAAGAGGATGGTACAGCGGTTGTACTGAATCACAACAGCGGAATTTTGTTTGCAAAGGCAACGGAGAATGAGGATGGCTCCTTAAATCCAAAGAGTATGAAATATCCGTACATAAAACCTCTCGCGAATGGTGGCTTTGAGATTACGGCGATTCGTACCTTAGCCGATGGAGAGCCTGATGAAGAAAGTACAGGAAGGGTATTGTCTTTTACTACCAATGATTTTGTGACCTATACGGAGCAGGGCTTAAGGGAACCGACAGAGGAATATAAGGCTTTGACAGAGCTTTGGGATTCCCAAAAAATCGTAGAGGAGAGTAAGGATTTAAGAGGGCTCCCTGAAGGTGCACAGCTGTGCAACTGTATTGAGATTCCGGATGAGCTTGCGAAGCGTCTTAGGAATAAATTTATCACCGCGCATCATGTAAAAACGGTATTTCCGGAAAAGGTTCCTGCCGGAACAAGGGAGGAATTCTGTGAGAGGAAGGCAAACAAGATATTTTCCGACGGAACCGAGGCTGCTGCGGTAGTGGATTGGAATCTGGACGGCGTAGATTTTTCGACACCGGGAGAATACAGGGTAGAAGGAACACTGCATCAGGACAACTTTGCTTTTCCTGTTGCAAGGAACCACGCAGACCCTTGTATCGGAAAATGGAACAATAAGTATTACTTTATTGCGACTTATGACGCGGACCATGAGCATACGATGTACATTCGCGAGGCAGATTCGATTCCGGAGCTGGTGAATGCAAAGGAAAACCTGATTCTTGACAGTACGACCTATGAAGGAATCGGGGGACTTTTGTGGGCACCGGAGCTTCATGTGATTGGCGGGAGACTATGTATCATGCATGCCGCAACTCCGGGACCTTTCTTTGAGGAGGCCAGCCGTGTGATGATATTAAAAGACGGTGGCAACCCTATCGTGAAGGAGGACTGGGAGGCTCCGCGCCGGATTGTACGTGCGGACGGAAGTGATATCTGTGAAGCCGGCAAAGAGATTACACTCGATATGACACATTTTTCCTGGGAAGGCAGTGATTATGTCATCTGGTCCCAGAGACAATTTTTGCCAAAAGATCTGGGGGCATGGCTGTATATCGCAAAGCTGAATCCGCATGAGCCCTGGAAGCTTGCAAGTGACCCTGTTATACTCACGAAGCCGGAGTATGGCTGGGAGAATAATCATACCTTCGTGGTGGAGGGCCCGTTTGCCTTAAAGCGCGACTGTAAGCTGTTTGTGACGTATTCGGCAGCGGCGGTGGATACCTCCTATGTTGTAGGTCTGCTGTCTGTTGAACGGGGAAGGGATATCCTTAATCCAAAGAATTGGAAAAAGGGAAATTATCCGATTCTGACGTCCAGAAGTGTTCCGGGAGAATATGGAACAGGGCACAATGCCTATGTAGAGGATGAGAACGGCGACATCTGGAACACCTATCATGCAAGACCGGGAGTAGATGCGCCCCGTTGCAGTGGAATCCGTCAGGTGTTTTTTGACATTGACGGAGAACCGGTTCTTGATATGACAGAGGAAATGTCCCTGAATCAGGCAATAAGCCATGTCGAAACGACCCTTCAGGTGAAACCATAACAAGAATAACTTCCGTGCATTTGACCGGTATGATTCCTTTTGCCACGAAAAAGCAGGGTCCCAAAACCCTGCTTTTGTTCGATAGATGGAAAATGCCCAGATAACTCCCCCAACAGGAAAAGCTTTCAAAAAAGTTGTTTCAAAAAAATGAAAAAGTTGTTGACAACGATGAATTCCTATGCTATCATATAACTGCTGTGTAGGCAAAAAAGCAGAGTATCCGCTCTCACCTTCCGCGTACCATGTACTGCAAAAAGGTCTTAGATAAGAACAGTTCCCGGAATGGGATTCTTTTGCGGATAGTCTGTGACTATCCGCTTTTTTTGCGGAAAAGTTTAAGATGCCACTATATTCTATTACGGAGGTACAAAACCATTAGCGATTTAATGTTGAATGAGCAAATCAGGGATAAGGAAGTCCGTGTGATCGGAGAAGACGGAGAACAGCTCGGTATCATGTCTTCAAAGGATGCTTTTAAGATGGCTAAAGAGGCCGGTCTTGATCTGGTCAAGATTGCACCGACAGCAAAGCCGCCGGTATGCAAGATTGTTGACTATGGCAAATATCGTTATGAGATGGTAAAGAGGGAAAAGGAAGCTAAGAAGAAGCAGAAGATGACGGAAGTCAAGGAGATTCACCTGACACCGAATATCGATGTGAATGACCTTACGACCAAGGCAAATCAGGCCCGTGAGTTTGTTAAGAAGGGAAACAAGGTTAAGGTTGCCCTCAGATTCCGTGGACGTGAGATGGCACATATGACAACCGGCAAGGAGGTTCTGGATACTTTTTTTGAGAAGCTTTCAGATATTGCAACCGTAGAGAAGCCGGCAAAGCTCGAAGGAAGAAGCATGACCATGGTTCTTTCCGAAAAGCGTTAACAGGGTGCATGAATGCACATAATTGTGCGTCATACAGATAATTATCAATTGCGGTGAAAACCGTGAAACAGTGAAGGAGGAAACATCATGCCGAAGTTAAAGACAAATAAGGCAGCAGCAAAGCGTTTTACCATGACCGGAACCGGTAAGTTAAAGAGAATGAAGACCGGTAAGCAGCATATCTTAACCAAGAAGTCTTCCAAGACGAAGAGAGATTTAAGAAAAGCTACTATGACCGATAAGACCAACGAGAAGAATATGAAGAAGATTTTACCTTATCTCTAAGATTTGGTGTAAAGGAGGGAAATAAGAATGGCAAGAGTTAAAGGCGGTTTAAACGCAAAGAAGAAGCATAATAGAGTATTAAAGCTGGCTAAGGGTTACAGAGGTGCCAGAAGTAAGCAGTACAGAGTTGCAAAGCAGTCCGTAATGAGAGCTCTCACTTCCGCTTTCGCAGGAAGAAAAGAGAAGAAGAGACAGTTCAGACAGCTTTGGATTGCACGTATCAATGCAGCTGCAAGAATGAATGGTCTTTCTTACAGCACGTTGATGTATGGCTTAAAGCTGGCTGAGGTAGAGGTAAACAGAAAGATGCTCTCTGAGATGGCTATCAATGATCCGGCCGGTTTTGCAGCATTAGTTGAGGTTGCAAAGGCTAAGCTCGCTTAATTCATAGATCAGGGATTAAAACCTACTGTGTTCGCACAGTAGGTTTTTTGTGTAATAGGAAATTCCTCGAATTTCCTATTACACAAAAAACGCTCCGCGGGGATGCACACGCTTTTGCTAAGGAATATGTCGCAAAAATGCGACGCAAAAGCGGCGCAGAATATCGCAAAGCGATATTCTTTGTTCCGTATTCTTAAAATTCCATTAGAAAACTCATGGAACTCTAACTTGATTCCACGTCTGAAATCAGTTACAATGAGTGCAGTAACAGAGAAGCGAAAGGGGATTTGGTTATGAGAAAAAAAATAGCTGATATGATCTGTGGATTGATTTTAATCGCAATCGGTCTTCTGATAGGAGGAAAGGTTTTTGGAATCATTGATTTCTCACTTTATTTTCCGGGTTGGTGGTGCCTGTTTCTGATTGTTCCGTGTTTCCTTGGAATAATCAGGCATGGCTTCGGTGTTTTTAATACGGCCGGATTTTTATTTGGTGTTGCCGTTTTGCTTCAACAGAACGGGTATATTGAAGTGGAGCTGCTTGAAAAGCTGTTTGTTCCGGTTATCTTTTTTTTGATTGGATTTTCCATTCTGGGAAAAGCAATCTTTTCCGGTTCCGGTCGCAAATATAGCGGACCGACAGAGTATGCTGCAACATTCGCCGGAAATACCATTGTGGTACAGAGTGCAGAGCCGTTTGAAGGGTGCAGGGCAGATGCAGTATTCGGCGGACTGGCAATTCGTCTGACCGAGGCAGAGATTAAGGACGGAGCGGTCATTGATGCTTCCGCGATTTTTGGCGGAATAGATATTATTGTTCCGGAGAATGTGAATGTAAAGCTTCATCGGACCTCATTGTTTGGCGGTGCGAGTCAGAATCGGGGAAACGGAAATGACGGGCCGGTGCTTTATGTAAATGCATTAAGCATGTTTGGAGGTGTTGAGATAAAATGAGTGGAATTCAGAAAATAATTAAGATATTTGCGATGGCATTTGCTATATTTTTAAGCTTTACCATTATTTCTTCTTTGATTGCTGCGGCATATTTGACGCTCAACGTAGTTTCCAACAACTCATTTCGTCTGAGCGGAGATTCCTTTTCCTTCAGTCTGGGAAGTACAACAGAACGAACAAGCTTCTCAGAGCAGTGGACCAAAGAAGAGATTGAAGAACAGAAGCTTGAGAGCATTTATGTAAAGTGTTCTTCCAGAATTGTTTTGAAAAAGGGAGAAGTACTTTCAGTAGCTGCATCGGAGGTCCCGGAGACATATCTTCTTTCGTGCAGGGACGGTGAAATCAGCTTAACAGATGGAAGAGATAATCATGGAATCAACTTCTCGTTCTTTTCAGAGAGTCTTTCCGATGCAGTTGTTACGATTACGATTCCGGACGATTTTGTGGCAAAGCGTATTGAACTTCACAGTGGTTCCGGTAAACTTTCCGCAGAGGATATGGAATGTGACAGGTTATTTGTAGATGGTGGCTCCGGTGCGATTGAGCTCAGCAGGATTTCCTGTAATGAGTTTGATCTGGATACCGGCTCCGGACATGCAGAGCTAAACGATGTGGTTGCCTTCAATACATCGATGGATACCGGTTCCGGCAGTCTTGAGATTAGGGAATGTAAGCTTGGGAACCTTATGATAGAAGGGGGCTCCGGACGTTTGGAATTTGAACAGGTGGTTTCTCAAAATGTAAATG
>CALZBV010000145.1 GCA_945622055.1 uncultured Clostridia bacterium | reverse complement strand
ATTTTATTGTCTGGGTAAATGGACTGATCGTTGCTCCAATAACGCTGCGGACAAAGGTAATCAATGTAACCATCATTGCTTAGCCTGGTATCGAAATCTACAGAATACTTATCGTTTGCTCTTAAAGCGTCCATAAATCCTCCAGGGCTGATTCCGTAAACAACCTTTGGATTAATCTCTTTAATCGTCTTATAAATGGTTCTTACGAGCTTGTTAACGTTTTCTCTGCGCCAGTCGGCAATAGATAAATAGCTTTTCTTTGCTGCAATCTGTTTCTTCTTATAAGCTTCATATTCTGTTGCATCAAAGTTTGTTTTATAGTTTTTACCTAAGGACGGATAAAAATAATCGTCAAAATGGATTCCGTCAACGTCATAATTCTCTACGATTTCTCTGATACCGTCAACAATGAGCTCCTGAACCTCTGCAGAGGCCGGATTATAGTAAAGCTTTCCGTCATAGGTTAACACATTGCGGTCATTTGATTTTATGCTGTCGGTTCGATACATACGTGCCGGGTGGTCAATACTTAAGGTGGAAACATTCGTGGTTGTGTTGGAAATACGGTATGGATTCAGCCATGCGTGGAATTCAAGGCCTCTGGCGTGAGCTTCCATAACCATAATCTTTAATGGATCAAACCCCGGATCCTTTCCCTGAACACCTGAGCAGTATTTAGACCATGGGAAATACTCCGATGGATACATTGCATCACTGAACGGACGAACATGGACGACAACAGCGTTCATATTCATTGCGGCAACCTCATTAAACATATTGCATACATGGTCACGGAATTCCTTTTCCGTGTAGCCGGTGGTTTTAAAGTCATAATAGGCAATCCAGACTGCACGGAATTCACGCTCTTTTCCCACTTCGCCGATTCGGCGAATGATTAAGGTTGTATTTCCGGCTGCATCTGTTGCCAAAAAGGAATATTTATCCGCTTTTAAGGTAGTCTCTTTTCCAGAGGTCAATTCTTTCGCGTTTTTCCAGGCTGCATCCGTTACCGACGGATAAGCACCTGCGACATACTGAATCTTAACCGGGTCTGTTTGATTGTCGGTTGCGGTGACAGTAACGCCGTATTTCTCCCCTGTGGCTCCAATGCAGATTGTTCGAATCGAAAGCGTTGGTGCCTCAGAATCAATATTGTTAACCTTAAAGACCAAAAGACTTTCCTTGCCGGACTTGTCTTTTGCATGAACGCTGTAATAACCGTTTTTGGTGGCTGTAAAGGTATAGTTTCCGGAAGAATCCTTTTTGATTTTGGTGCATTTGGCTGCATGCTTGGTAAAATACTGGCTGTTGGCCACCCGTCCGACTACATATTCTAACGTATCAATGGTTACGGAAGCCGGAATCTTAATTGTAACCGGAACAGACTGAAATACACCGTCATCGTTATAATCTGCAGTTAAGCGAAAGTCATTGGCGGCAAAAACCATAGTATTTTTACCTAAGGAAAAAAACATGAAAACAACAAGAAAAGCAATAAATACACGAGTCCATCGTGTGTTCTTTTTAATCATAAGCTGGTCTCCTCTCATAAATAGCAAATATTTCATTTACAACATCAAAAATTGCTTTTGCAGCCTTTTTTTGATTGGTGGTGTTGGTAAGCATTGCGTAATCGGTGTCATTTGATAGAAAGGCAATTTCAATAAGGATTGCCGGAACGGTATTCTCGTGAATAACTACGAATTTCTGTGTTAATAAACCCGCATTTTTTGTTCCCATAACACTGAGTAACTTGTTTAGCATCATACTACCGAGTGTTTTGCTCGTAAGTCCGGATGCATTCGGCTGGTTATTCGATGAGGAATAATATACACTTGTTCCTCTGACTGCTGAATTCGTGTTTGAGTTCACATGAAAACTGATAAAGAAATCCGCTCCCACTTTGGAGGCTAAGGCTGCTCTGGTTTCCAATGCAATTTTCGTATCAGTCGTTCTTGTGTAATATACCTTAATGTCAGAATCCTTGAAGTAAGAAGCTGCATAGAGATTAATCACATTGAAATTGATGTTTTTCTCATATACAGTTCCACGTATGGTACCCGGGTCGATTCCGCCATGACCGGCATCCAGTACAATGATTTTGTCATAAAGCTTATTCGGGTCATCAATCTGTACGGTTAAAATATGCTGCTCCAATGAAAAACGATACCCTTGAATTTTGCTTGTATTGAACGTTATGTAGGTTCTGTTTTCGGAAGCATTGTACCTGTATGTGAAGCTACGTAAGCTTGAAACCGGCTGATATACCTCCTGATTTGAAAAATAGCTTACATAGTTTCCGGGAATCTTTAAGATAAAGCCAAGGTTATTATAATCATCTTCGTCCAAGATATCCTTTTTCGTAATATGCTCCGGTAACTGAATGGTAAATGCAGATTTATCACCAACAACTTCCGGCAGTAATTCTTCTGTAGTTTGTGGTAAGGTAATTTTTCCATAATCACCTGTTACTGAGTTCATTTTTTTCGGAATAAGTTTGTCGCGTTCTTTATTTTCGGCGGAACAAAGGTGTAACACGCAGCCATTACCAATATTATAGGAATAAGTTACAAAATCGGAAGATTTTAAAAGTGTTATGCATAAGGCGTTTTGTCCTTTGATTCCAAAATAATTCAAATAGCTGTTTTCCGGTTCATAGTAAAGCTTCGTCCCAAACGGGTTAAAGGAATTGGACATCTGCAGGTCCAAAAGATCGAATTTGTCGGTAATGGTTAACTGTTCCTTCGTGATTCCTTCAAAAAAGATTGCATCTGAATTATTACAGGAATAAGCAATGATTCTTTTTGGAACGCAATATCCTTTTTTCGTATAAAAATCAACGAGCTGTGTGTGGGCTGTATAGGAAAAAAGTTCACTACGGTAGGAGGAAGAATCAAAGGAGACAGATTCCGTGGTTGTTGCCTGCTCTCCTGCAGCATTGTTTCCTAAATCTGCTCCGGTAACGGTGACTTCGAAGGTAGTTTCATCTACAGTAACGTTATATCCCAATGCACTTAATGTAAACTCTGCAGGTAAATAAATCTCCGGTTTAGTTACATCATAAGGAGTAATCATGCGTGGGACAGTACTTAATACATGCAGTGTGTCATTGATATAGGCAATCGGACTGTCAATCACAAAGCGTACCATGACATCATTTCGTGTAAGAACAATCAGCTTTTCTTCCTCACGATAATCATAGGAACATAATCCTGTATTCGTCAGGTATTTCAACGGAACTATGGTTGTATGTTGAAATACATAGCAGGGATAAGTCTCCTCCTCCCGTTGGAATCCATTGACAGTAAAGGCAGGATACGGTCCCGAATATGAAATTGGTGTTGTACCGTCAAATACTGACTTAGGTCGTGTAATCGTTGAGGTTGCGGACGCAGCGTCCCACTGGTAAGTAAACCCGAGTGCTTCTGCAACAAATCGTGTTGGTACATATAAATACTTTTTGTCCTGGTTTTGAAAGGAATACAACTGAGGTGCCTGTGGCATAACCTGAGTCTTTCCGTTCACAAGTACAGTCTGATTTCCAAGCGTCATTTTTAAAGTAGTCGTCTGATAGGTAATCGTAAAGGAGTCGTTGCCGTCCTGATAAGATGAATTGATTCCTAAAGGAAGTTCAAATATATCATGAAAAGAGCCTACGGCAGAACCATCCGATAAAATCAGACCGGGATATCCGGTACTAATCTTTTGTCCATTGACAACATAGCTTACCTCTGTATTTTTATAGGTATAGGTATCATCCGTTACGTAATCATGAACGATTAATTCTGCATGAGCAGTCAGGGAAGGAGAAATAAAAACAGAGAAAACCACAACTAAAATAAAATATATAAAATCTTTTGTTTTCAAAGAAAAGAGCCACCTTTCAATCCTGTGTATTGTAAAGATTTCTGAACTAAGTGCCCTAAGGAAATTTGGAGTGAAATAATAGAAGCTTATAGAAAGCTGATAAGTGAGGTTTTCTTCCAAACTTAGCAAACTTAGTTTATCCAGTAAAATTTTAGAAAACAAAAGTGTTATAAGTGTGTCAGAATCAAAGAAAAAAGCACAAAACGCTTGTAAATATATGGCAGTTATGCTATATTGAAATTTACTTATGAAGGACCAAAGGAAAAGGAAGATTTTTATGAAATTACAGCAGCTTTTGAGTTATACAAGAAAGGCCGTAGATGACTATCGAATGATTGAAGATGGTGATAAAATCGCTATCGGAATATCCGGAGGGAAAGATTCGCTTGCATTGTTGTATGCACTGGCCGGCCTGAGAAGATTCTATCCGAAAAAATTTGAACTTTGTGCGATAACGGTGGATCTTGGATTTGAGGGATTTGATTTGTCAAAAATCACTGCATTGTGCGAACAGCTTGAGGTACCTTATTACATTCAGAAGACGGAAATTGCGGATGTGGTATTTAAAATCAGAGAGGAAACGAATCCGTGTTCGCTCTGTGCAAAGCTGCGAAAAGGTGCCTTTAATGATAAAGCGAAAGAACTGGGATGTAATAAATCAGCTTATGCCCATCATAAGGATGATGTTGTAGAGACAATGCTTATGTCACTAATTTATGAGGGAAGATACAACTGCTTCTCTCCTGTCACTTATCTGGACCGTTCTGATATAACACTGATTCGTCCGTTAATCTATGTGGAAGAGGCTGATATCATCGGATTCCAGCACAAGTACGAGCTTCCGGTTCAGAAAAATCCCTGTCCAGCAGATGGATATACCAGACGTGAATATGCAAAAGACCTCGTAAAGCGTCTGAATGAGGAAAATAAAGGAGCCAAGGAGCGTATGTTTCATGCTGTTACGGAAGGCCCGCTTCCTGCATGGCAGAAGCCTTCAAACTAATATGGAGCTTTATTTCTTAACAGAATATTGAATCAAAAGGTAAGTATCCGGATAGATAGTGTCGCTTTCAAGCTGGTTATTCTGCTTGATACGTGCGATAAAGTCGCGGATACTTTCTTTTTCACTGCAATAATACTCTTCTGCAATCGACCAGAGAGAATCTCCCTGTTCTACTTTTACGGAAACAAGCCGTGTCTCGTAAAGGTCATTCTTAGCACTTGCCTTTTTGGCAGGAGTTAAGAATGATGCGAAAAGAACAAACAACGATAAAATGAAAAGAATGCAGGCTACTATGAGCAATGCTCTGAAACGGTTCTGTGCAGCCTTCTTACGCTTACTCTCTGAGAGTCTGATTCTATAAGAAGAAAAATCATAGGAATCTTTTACGATGTATTTGGTCTGATAAACTGCTTCCATAGTAATTACCTCCATGTAAAAATCAGGTGATTTGTTCGAAAAAATCAATTATTTATCGAACATCTGTTTATATGTTAGCACGCGAACACCTGTTTGTCAATACATAACAATAAAATAATCGAACAAAAGTTTGACAAACACAGGTTCGGCATGCTATAATGATACCAGCTTAAACAGGATGGAGGTTATCATATGGGATATGGAAAGATAACTGCAAAACAGCAGGAAATTTTAGATTACATGAAGGAACAGATTTTGAACCGTGGCTATCCGCCGGCAGTTCGGGAAATTTGTGAAGCTGTAAACTTAAAGTCGACTTCTTCCGTTCACGCACATTTAGAGAGTCTGGAGAAGAACGGATATATACGCAGAGACCCGGCGAAGCCGCGTGCAATTGAAATCGTAGATGATAATTTCAATATTACGAGACGTGAAATGTCTTATGTACCTATGATTGGTACTGTTACCGCAGGACAGCCGATTCTTGCGGTTGAGAATATTGAATCGTATTTTCCGATTCCGGTGGAGTATCTTCCAAATGCAGAGACGTTTATGCTTCGCGTTAAGGGGGATAGCATGATTAACGCAGGTATCTTTGATGGAGACCAGATTCTTGTAAAAAAGCAGAACTATGCGAAAAACGGAGATTTTGTTGTTGCTTTGATTGAGGATTCTGCGACGGTCAAGACCTTCTATAAGGAGGATGGCTTCTATCGTCTCCAGCCGGAAAATGATACGATGGACCCGATTATTGTAAATGAAGTCGAGATTCTCGGTAAGGTAATCGGGTTGTTCCGGGTGTTTTAGAGAGTTCTTATCTTCCGCTATTTATACATTACGTGTTAGTCGGAGCTTATATCAGGTATGTGAGAGGCTAGTTTATTCATGATATTGAATTTCAGCTTAAGGATGGTCGCAATGCACTGATTCGCAGTCCTAAAGCTGAAGATATTAAGGGAATGTTAGAGTATCTTTTTATTTCAGCCGGTGAAACAGATTTTATTTTACGTTATCCGGAGGAATGCAGCAAATATACTCCGGAAGGAGAAAAAGAACTCTTTGATCGGGTAAATGCCTCCGATCATGAAGCAACGAAACCGGGTACATAAGGATGTGGACGGCATCCTGGAAGATATCAGAAACGCCCACACCGGAAGAAGTGACGGAGCACCGAAGACTTCTGTTGCAGAGGAACTGCGACAGGATTTGGAGGAAGTGGCAGCCTTTGAAGGAAGCC
>CALZBV010000144.1 GCA_945622055.1 uncultured Clostridia bacterium | reverse complement strand
CCCCTTTCCTGCCAATCGTTCTTCAGCTTGTCCCATCATACCATATCCCCTAGGCTTATGCAACTCAAACGGGGGAGCAAAGACCACAATACCAAATTCAAACTACCATCCACTGCTGAATGTAAACTGCAAGGGGCTGTCGCACAAATCCCTTAGTGTGACAGCCCCTTGCGGATTATTTTGTTTTTCTTACAGCTGCTAAAACTGCTCCAGCCACTGAACCATCAATTCCCTTGCTGCTTCGAGGTCCTCCGGCTCATAAAGAATCATCAGATGATAAAATACCGCACCGTCTACCAGGTAGCCTTCCAGATAACGGTTTCCCTCCTCCTGCTCTTCGAAAACAAGAACCGCGTTCCTTCCGCTTCCCGTCGTATACTCTTCTTTCCGGTAGCTCTCCTTCCAGTCTGCCTCTTCTACATGTTGAAAACCCCCGCCATGATACTCAAAGGGACATTCCGTGGTATAAATGGAGGCAGTTTCATGCATCCGAATCTCCTGCGTTTTATGAACCTTATAATCCTTAAACAGAGCCACTTCTCCAAGTTCTCCGTCCGTGGTTCCGATGACACGTACACATACCTCGTCCGGCGTTCCCCATACATCAGTTTCCCTAAGTCCCGCATAGCCGATGTATGCTCTGGCCTCCTCTACGGACGCATACTCCTTGATCCAGCTCGGATACTTCTGGCTGTAATTCTCTTCTGCCATCTGCGCAAGCAGATATTGCTTTACCTCTGTGACTCCGCCCATAAACTCCTCTGCCGAAACCCGTTCGGTTTCCACCTGAAGCAGGTAGCCCGGCAGCTTTTCATTCTGGCTGGCGGTAAACTGAAATACCCCCAGACTTGCCGCATATGCCACCCCTCCGCCAAGTAAAAGCACGGAAGTAACGGCAGCCACTGCATATTTTACCGCATTTTGAAATCTGAATTTCTTTTTCTCCATTTCCAGCACCTTTCCGAGCAACGCCTTTGGTGCATGGATTTCATCATATACCTGTTTGATTGCTTCTTTTTCTTCCATTTTCACACCTCCGAAAGCTCATCCCTTAACAGTTTTCTTGCACGGACAAGCCTGGTCCTGACAGTTGCCTCCCTGATACATAACATCCCGGCAATTTCCTTTGTGGAATAACCCTCGTAATAAAACAGATAAATCACAATACTGCATTTTGGCGGGAGTTTTTTTATTGCTTCATACAGGTCTCTGTTTTCCTGCAATGTAAACTCCGGTTCCTTTTCGATAGCATCAATAGAGTCCACCCTTTTTCTCCAAAAGGAAGAAAAAAAGCTGTTGCATTCATTGACGCACACACGAATCAGCCAGCGCTTTTCATGTTCCTCATCCGTAAATGCCTCCCGTCTGGAAAGCAGCTTTACAAAGGTCTGCTGAACAATATCATCCGCATCTGCCGGGTTTTGGGTATAGCTGACTGCCATCCTGTATATCGTATCCATATGCTTGCGAACGATGCGCTCATAGTCAGCTCTGTCCAAACCCTCATCTCCTTTGTCCGTTATTTTCTGAAAGGCCTTTCACTATATAAACGATTCAGGACGGTAAAATGTGCGAAAAAAATTTTAAATAACTTTGTTGCATGCATATTTCTATCACCGGCTCCGGCAACCTGATTTTTCGGCATGCTTCTATAACAGAAAATGCCCTCCGATTAAGGAAGGCATCTGCATCGCTTATTTTTCCTGTTCATTCTGTCCCGAGCTTTCCCATACATACTGTGCAAGGGTAACACTGTCCAGATATTCATTTATCCTTTTGTCAAGCTCTGTCCAGAGCGGAAGCGTTCGACATTCCGACTTATATTTGCACGGTTCAGAGCCACATTCCAGACAGGCAACCGGGGCAAGTCCGCCTTCAGTCAGCCGGAGAATTTCTCTGATTTTATATTCCTCCGGTCTTCGGGTAAGCCGGTATCCGCCACCCTTTCCGTGGATACCCTCCACGAGCTTTCCGGAAACCAGAAGCGGAAGGATTTTTTCCATGTATTTCAGCGAAATATTCTGGCGCTCTGCCACTTCCTTCATGGCAATATAGCCACCGCGGTCATGCTCTGCCAGATCAATCATCACACGAAGGGCATACCGCCCGCGCGTAGATACCATAAACATGGTCTTCCCACCTTTCCCGTTTTTTCAACCCCTTAGGCCCTTTCTTCTAAGGAAGCACAGCTGTCACAATCCGGGAACTGCGCCGGATCGTAAGCAATACCGTTTCTGTCATAATAATCCCGGACCGCCTTCTTGATTGCCTCTTCAGCAAGCACCGAGCAGTGCAGCTTATGCGCCGGCAATCCGTCCAAAGCCTCCGTCACTGCCTTGTTCGTAAGCGTAAGTGCCTCCGAGAGCGGCTTTCCCTTAATCATCTCCGTCGCCATGGAGCTGGAGGCAATTGCACTGCCGCAGCCAAAGGTTTCGAATTTCACATCCGTAACCGTTTCATTCTCTATTTTCAGATATATCTTCATGATATCTCCGCAAACCGGATTGCCAACCTCACCGATGCCGTCAGCATCTTCAATTACACCGACGTTCCGTGGATTGCGGAAATGATCCATTACCTTTTCACTGTATAATGCCATAGCTCACCTCTTATTCTGCAAAAACATGCGGACGCCTGCCCGTCGAAAGATCACGCCAGAACGGAGACATATTTCTTAAATATGTCACAACCTCCGTAACTGCCTGAATCATATAATCAACCTCGTCCTCCGTCGTATTCTCTCCAAGCGTTAGCCGCAATGAGCCATGCGCAACCTCATGCGGACGACCGATTGCAAGCAGAACATGGCTTGGATCTAATGAGCCGGAGGTACATGCGGAGCCGGACGAAGCGCAAATCCCCTTATCATCGAGCAACAGAAGAAGGGACTCTCCTTCAATTCCCTCGAAACAGAAGTTTACATTTCCCGGCAGACGTTTCCCGGCGTCACCGTTTAACTCTGAATACGGAATTTTATTTAACCCGGCAATTAATCTGTCTCGCAAAGCAGTAAGCCTCTTCGCATTATTGTCGATTTCGGCACAGGCCTCTTCCAGCGCCGCAGCCATTCCCACGATTGCGGCCAGATTTTCCGTGCCCGCACGTTTTCCGCGTTCCTGTGCTCCGCCACTTATGATGCTCTCCAGCAGTATTCCGCGCTTTGCATATAAAACACCAATCCCCTTCGGTCCATGAAATTTGTGTGCCGAAAGCGACAGCATATCAATTTTCTGCTCATTTACATTGACCGGAAGATGTCCGGCCGCCTGAACTGCGTCACTATGAAACAAAACACCCTTTTCCCTGCAGACGGCTCCAATCTCTGAAACAGGCTGAATCGTCCCAATCTCGTTGTTTGCATACATTACCGTCACGAGGCAGGTATCCTCACGAATAGCCTCCGCCACCTGTTTTGCGGTAACAATTCCGTTTTCGTGAACAGGAAGCAGGGTTATCTCAAATCCTCTTTTTTTCAGCTTTTCCAGTGTATGCAGTACGGCATGATGCTCAAATGCTGTAGAAATAATATGCTTTCTTCCCTTTTTTTCTCCGAGTGCTGCTGCGGTCATAATCGCCTGATTGTCTGACTCACTTCCTCCTGACGTAAAGGTAATTTCTCTCGCCTCACAGCCAAGACACGCTGCAATCCGTCCTCTGGCAGCTTCCAACGCCTCCTTTGCCTTCTGTCCAAAAGCATACAGGCTGGAAGGATTGCCATATACTTCATCAAGGTACGGCAGCATCGCATGAATGGCTTTTTTGCTCATCGCCGTGGTAGCGGCATTATCTGCATAAATCATAGCCTCTCCTTATTCTGCAAACATCGGGGTGGAAAGATAACGGTCGCCGGTATCCGGAAGCAATACCACAATCGTCTTTCCTTCATTTTCCGGGCGCTTTGCAAGCTCAAGGGCAGCCCAGACAGCTGCACCGGAGGAAATTCCCACCAGCACGCCCTCAGTCTGTCCTATCTTTTTCCCGGTTGCAAATGCATCCTCATTTTCCACCGGAATTATCTCGTCATAAATTTTTGTATTTAACACCTCCGGAACAAAGCCTGCTCCGATTCCCTGAATTTTATGTGCTCCTGCCACGCCGGTGGACAAAACTGCAGAAGAAGCCGGTTCTACGGCAACGACCTTTACTGCCGGTTTTCTGCTCTTTAAATACTCACCGACACCGGTAACTGTTCCTCCGGTTCCTACCCCGGCAACAAAAATATCAACCTCACCGTCGGTGTCTGCCCAGATTTCCGGACCTGTTGTTGTGCGGTGTGCAGCGGAATTGGCCGGATTCACAAACTGTCCCGGAATAAAGCTGTTCGGAATTTCCTTTGCAAGCTCCTCAGCCTTTGCAATTGCACCCTTCATTCCCTTTGCACCCTCAGTAAGCACAAGCTCCGCACCGTATGCCTTCATCAGCTGTCTTCGTTCAACACTCATGGTATCCGGCATTACAATGATGACACGATACCCTCTGGCAGCTGCTACACTTGCAAGTCCGATTCCGGTATTACCGGAGGTCGGCTCAATGATTACGGAGTCTGCCTTCAATACTCCTCTTTCCTCTGCATCGTCAATCATTGCCTTTGCAACACGATCCTTTACCGAGCCAGCCGGATTCAGATATTCCAGCTTTGCAAGAACACGTGCCTTAAGCCCCAAAGACTTTTCCAGCTTCGTTAATTCAAGTAACGGTGTATTTCCGATCAGCTGATCGGCAGATGTATATACTTTACTCATAGTTTGTCCTCCTTTTGCGCATTTGATTCAGCAATGCGCCACATTCTCATCTGTCAGTTTATCAGGAAACGTTTCTTCTTCAAGGTTTCCTTCTTTTTCGTTCCCAAAATCACTTTTTCACTGCCTCAAAGCCTTGGGAAAGATCCGCAAGAATGTCGTCAATATGCTCTGTTCCAATAGACAGACGAACCGTTGTCGGACGGATGCCTGCAGCCAGAAGCTCTTCCTCATTCATCTGGGAATGCGTCGTGGACGCCGGATGAATCACCAGACTCTTTACATCGGCAACATTTGCCAGAAGCGAGAACAACGTAAGACTCTCGGTAAACTTCTTTGCATCCTCCGCAGTTCCTTTGATGTCAAAGGTAAATATGGAACCCGCCCCCTTCGGATAATACCGGTCATAAAGCGCCTTCTCCTTTCCGGTCGCCTGTGACGGGTGATTAACACGCTCTACCTGCGGGTGATTCTTCAAAAACTCAACTACCTTTAATGCATTCTCCACATGACGCTCCACGCGAAGAGAAAGAGTTTCCAAACCCTGTAACAAAAGGAAGGAGTTGAACGGAGAAATGGTTGCACCCTGATCTCTCATGAGTGTCGTACGAAGCTTTGTAATATAGGCAACATTTCCGCATACCTCACTGAATACTACCCCGTGGTATGACGGATTCGGCTTCGTAAGCCCCGGGAACTTATCATTCTGCGTCCAGTCAAACTTACCTCCATCCACAACAACACCGCCCATTACCGTTCCGTGACCACCGATAAACTTCGTTGCGGAATGTACCACAATATCCGCGCCGTGTTCAATCGGACGGAATAAATACGGGGTTGCAAACGTGTTATCCACGACAAGCGGAATTCCATGTTTATGTGCAACAGCGGCAATCGCCTCAATATCAATCACATCAGAATTCGGGTTTCCAAGTGTCTCTGCGTAAATCAGCTTTGTATTCGGCTGAATTGCCTTTTCAAAATTTTCCGGAGCAGCCGGATCCACAAATGTCGTCGTAAGTCCCTGCTCCTTTAACGTATTTGCAAATAAATTATACGTGCCTCCATACAGGTTGGCAGAGGAAACGATATGGTCTCCTGCCACGGCAATATTCTGTACGGCATACGTAATCGCTGCGGAACCGGAGGCAGTAGCAAGGGCAGCAACACCACCCTCTAATGCAGCTATTCTTTTTTCAAATACGTCAGACGTCGGATTCATCAAACGGGTATAAATATTACCGCCCTCCGTAAGTCCAAATCTTCCGGCTGCCTGCGCGGAATCCTTAAAAACATAAGAGGTTGTTAAATAAATCGGTACTGCTCTCGCGTCAGTTGCCGGGTCTGCCTGTTCCTGTCCTACATGAAGCTGTAGTGTCTCAAATTTGTAATTCGCCATAATGTTTCCTCCTTTTACCGACTTATTTAGTAGGTTGTTTGCATTATAATCCTATTTACCTACCGTGTCAAGGGGTAAATTATATTTTTATTTAGGCTTTTTTATCTCCATTTTTAATTCATCCCCCCTAATATACTTTACATATTTGTGCAACTCTCACATAATTGCACCTGATTTTTCTACATTCCCAACCGATATAAGCTCTTGCCATTCCAGACCGGGTCGTGTTATGATACATTCATGGCAAAGTCCTGCCCTTCCGATTTCTGCGCAGGTATCAGGGTGCCTTTCCGGCTTTGCTTCTTCGGTGAAGCTCCACCGGCATTCCATGGAATAAGATTGTAGTTCAGCGTAAAAACAACAGATGAAGGAGGAACCTATTGTCAAACTTACAAAATTGCACATCACTGCAGGACGCCACC
>CALZBV010000143.1 GCA_945622055.1 uncultured Clostridia bacterium | reverse complement strand
TAGGTGACCGTTTATGAGAGCATTAGGTATTATTCTGGCAGGCGGCAATTCCGGAAGAATGCGTGAACTGTCAAATAAACGTGCGATTGCGGCTATGCCGATTGCCGGAAGCTACCGCGCAATTGATTTCGCACTTAGTAATATGTCCAACTCCCATGTTCAGAAGGTGGCGGTACTGACGCAGTACAATTCCCGTTCCTTAAATGAGCATCTCAGCTCCTCAAAGTGGTGGGATTTCGGACGTAAGCAGGGCGGTTTGTTTGTATTTCCGCCAACGATTACCAATGACAACGGCTTCTGGTATCGTGGTACCGCAGATGCAATTGCACAGAACCTTACGTTCCTTCGCAACAGCCATGAGCCGTATGTGGTAATTGCTTCCGGTGACTGTGTGTACAAGCTGGATTACAATAAAGTACTTGAATATCATATCGCAAAAAAAGCTGATATTACTGTTGTTACGGTAGATGCGGCGGCAGTTGATGAGACCGACCGCTTTGGTATTGTAGAGTGCAATGAGGATAACCGTATCACGAATTTCCAGGAGAAGCCGTTAAAGGCTGCCGGAGATTTGATTTCCACCGGTATTTATGTTATTCGCCGTCGCCAGCTGATTGAAATGATAGAGCAGGCTGTCGGCCAGGAGCAGTACGACTTCGTACGCGATATTCTCATTCGTTATAAGGATGCGAAGCAGATTTACTCCTACAAGATGAACACCTACTGGAGAAACATTGCATCGGTTGAGTCCTATTACAACACCAATATGGATTTCTTAAAGCCGGAGATTCGGAACTACTTCTATAAGGAGTATCCGGATATCTACTCCAAGATTGACGATCTTCCGCCGGCAAAGTACAATCCGGGTGCGGTTGTGAAGAACAGTCTTGTTTCCAGCGGATGTATTTTAAATGGTGTGGTTGAGAACTCTCTTCTGTTTAAGAAGGTATATGTCGGAAACAACTGTACGATTAAGAACTCCATCATCTTAAATGATGTTCATATCGGTGACAATACACACATCGAGAACTGCATTGTTGAGAGCCGCGATACGATTCGTGCAAATTCCAGCTTCATCGGAGAAGAGGGAAAGATTCGGATTGTTGTGGAGAAGAATGAGCGCTACTCCATTTTCTAAGAGAGCACGGTTTGCCCGGGAAAGCTTTTGGCAGTACAAATTCAGTGAAGAAAATGCTTTGTCAGCGTTTCAACAAGAAGAGATTAATAATGAAATCAGGAAGGGGATTTCCTTATGGAAGTCTCCTTCTGTTTTTTGGAAATTTATGTATTATTTGGACCGGAACAGGGAATCGTTGTGCTTCGCATGACAAATTCCAAAGAATAGGACTTGAATCTTCTCTTTGTTTGGAGTATGCTAAAAGGAGAATCCGGCGTTTATGCCGGAGGGAAAGGAGGATTCCCAGAGTCTGGGAAAGAAATACCATGACAAGAATGTCGAAGAAGAAAAGAAGACAGCAATTAATCAGAAAGAGAATTTTAGTCATATCCGGTTGCATTTTACTGGTTTTGCTGACTATATATTTTATTAAGCTGGGAAAGTCGTTTCAGACGGAGCCTTCCGGGCCGGCTGGGATGCTTACCCCTTCCGGTACGCCGGGGGATTCGAAAAATGAGGGAAATGTGGCCCAGATATCGAATACGCCGGTGCCGACAGAGGAACCGAAGCTGATGATTTCCTATGAAGAGAATTATGCGCATACGGGCGAGGCAAAGCATGATGTTTCGATTGGTTCGCATTTTTCTTATGTAGTAACTTATCCTGTCTATGAGGAAGCAAAGCTCTCGGAAGAAGTAAAATCGGCAGCGGAGTATCTGCTTGCAAGGGAGCAGGAAGCCTTGGAAACAGCGGAAAATCAGGATTGCCGCCTCTGGATTGATTATGAGGACGGAAGCTATCGTTCGCTGGTTTCTGTTGTTTTTCATATTACGAAGGAAATCTCCGGAGAGAAAACCGGGTCGACCTATTCCTGGCTATATAATAAGAAGAAAGACGAGCCATATGACGCAGAGAAGCTGTTTTCGGAGCTTGCATACCGCGACGTGACAAAGAAAATTAAGGAAGCCTGCGGTGTGACCGGGGAAGAGAATGCACCGGAAGTAGAGCATCTGTATTATCTGATGACAGAGGAGGGTGCGAGGTTCTTTTATAAGAACGGAGAAGAGTCCGGTTCGATTGTGGTACCGTATGTTGAGCTTCACACATATATGGCTGTAACGGTAAACGGCATGGAGCGCATGGATAATATCCGAAAGCTTGACCCGGATAAGCCGATGGTTGCCCTTACGTATGATGATGGACCGCATTCGACCAATACAAAGCGTTTGCTGCAGATTTTGGAGAAGAATGGTGCAAGAGCGACCTTTTTTGAGCTGGGGGACCGTCTGACCTGGAGCGGCAGTAAGGAATGTGCGCAGATGGTGTTTGAAGCAGGACACGAGCTTGCAAGCCATGCTTACAGCCATGCGAATCTGACGAGGCTTTCGGTGGAGGAGCTTCAGAAGGAATTTGAGAAGACAAGGGAGATTATTTACGAATACACAGGAGAATATCCGACATTTGTGCGTGCTCCGGGAGGAAGCGTGAACGATACGGTAAAGCAGTATGCGTTTGCACCGCTCATTAACTGGAGCGTAGACACGCGTGACTGGGAGTCCAGGGACAGGGATAAGATTGTGGAAGAAACGATGAAGAATGTACGGAAAAACCGCATTGTTCTGATGCATGATATTCATACCTGTACGGTAGATGCTTCTGAAATACTGATTCCGAAGCTGATTGAACAGGGCTACCAGCTGGTAACGCTCAGCGAGCTGTTCTATTACAACGGGATTGCGCCGGAAAACGGAGTTTTGTATCACAGCGTAGATTATTAATCGGGAAGGAAATTACCATGTATTTGATTGCAGGTCTCGGAAATCCGGGAAAAGAATACGCAGGAACCAGACATAACATTGGCTTTGCAGCAATTTTGCGTCTGTGTGATGAATATAGGCTTACCCTGGACCAGAAAAAGCTGAAGGGAATTTATGCACAGGGAATGATTGGAACGGAGAAGGTAATTCTTGTTCAGCCGCAGACCTTTATGAACCTGAGTGGGGAGTGTATCCGGGCAATCGCTGATTTTTATAAGATTGAACGGGATCATATTATCATTCTTTATGATGATATTTCACTTCCGGTCGGGAAGCTTCGGATTCGTGCGAAGGGAAGCGCCGGCGGGCACAATGGAATGAAGAGTATTATTGCACATCTGGGCAGTGATGAGTTTATGAGAATCCGGGTCGGAATCGGGGAAAAGCCTGCGGGCTGGGAGCTTGCGGATTATGTGCTTGGAAGATTTTCCAGGGAGGAAAGCAGTGTTATGTCGGAAACACTGGATCAGGCAGTACAGGCCGTGGAGCTCATTCTTCGGGATGGTGTGGAAAAGGCTATGAACAGGTTTAATTAAGGTAGGAGAATTATGCGTACTTATACAGAACCACTGAAGTCGCTGAGAGAATATGAGGAATGCAGGGAGGCACTTCTGAAGCATCGGACCCCGGTTGCACTTTCCGGGTGTATCGATACGCAGAAATGCCATTTTGCGTATACGCTGGGTGAGGGATATCGTGTACGCCTGATTGTAACCTATAATGATTTGAAGGCAAAGGAAATTGCAGAGGATTATCGGCTGTATGACCCGTCAGTGGTGTATTATCCTGCAAAGGATGTTGTTTTTTTTCAGGCCGACATCCACGGAAATACCCTCGTACGCGAGCGGATGCAGGTAATCAAAAGGCTTGCCCTGGGGGAACCGGTAACGATTGTGACAACAATCAATGCGGGAATTGACCATGTGCTGCCACTTTCCTATATTGAAAAAAATAAAATTGTGCTGAAGGACACAGATACGGTTGACCTCCCGGAGCTGACCAATCAGCTTGTAACGCTAGGGTATGAACGGCAGAGCCAGGTAGAACACCCGGGCGAGTTTGCGGTACGGGGCGGTATTTTAGATGTATTTGCGCTGACAGAGGAGATGCCGTACCGCATCGAGCTGTTTGGGGATGATGTTGATTCGATTCGCTATTTTGATGTGACAAGCCAGCGTTCCGTTGATAGTCTGGAACAGATTGTTATTTATCCGGCAGCGGAGATGATTCTGACAGAGCATCAGAAGGTTATCGGGACGGAGCGGATGCAAAAGGAGGCAGAGGCAACGATTCAGGTGCTCCGAAAGGAAATGAAAACAGAGGAAGCTGCCCGGTTAAAGCGTGAGGTAAACGAGATTTGCGAACGCATTATGTATCTGGGCGGGAGTGCCTGTGCAGACCAGTGCATTCATTATTTTTATGAGGATACCGTATCTTTTTTTGATTATTTCGGAGAGGATGCCGTGATTTTTCTGGACGAACCGGCGCGTCTTGCGGAGGCGGCGGAGGCTGTTTTGCAGGAATTTACCATGAGCATGACGGGGCGTCTGGAAAAAGGCTATATTTTGCCGGGACAGGCGGATATATTGTTTGAGTATAAGTATCTTTTTGCCGGATTTTCTTCGAAAAATACGGTGAGCCTGTCAATGCTTGACCAGAAAACACCGTTACTTACCCCGGTGGAGCAGTTTGACCTGACGGTGCGCTCCATTGCCGGGTACAACAATGATTTTGAACAGCTGGTGAAGGACCTTTTGGCATGGAAAAAGAGCGGCTACTGTGTGGTATTGCTCTGTTCCTCAAGAACCCGTGCAGAACATCTGGCAGAGGAGCTCCGCGACCGCGAGCTGACGGCATTTTTCAGCGAGAATAAGGACCGTGTCGTACAAAGCGGAGAAATCTATGTCGGCTGCGGAAGCGCTCACCGGGGCTTTGAGTATCCGATGGCAAAATGGGCGCTGATTTCGGAAAATGATATTTTCGGAACGAAGCGCAAAGAACGCAGAAAAAAGAAGAAGCTGGACGGACAGCACATCGGGAGTCTGAATGATTTGTGCTATGGGGACTTTGTCGTTCACGAAAATCACGGACTGGGAATTTACCGCGGAATTGAAAAAATAGAAGTGGAACGTGTGGTCAAGGACTACATCAAGATTGAATACGGTGACGGCGGAAATCTTTACGTCCCGGCGACCGGACTTGATCTGATTCAGAAATATGCTTCAGCCGATGCGGAAAAAAAGCCGAAGCTAAATAAGCTGAATTCCGTGGAGTGGAAAAATACAAAGGCGCGCGTGCGCGGAGCGGTGAAGGATCTTGCAAAGGAGCTGGTACAGCTGTATGCGGCAAGACAGAAAAAGCAGGGTTTTTCCTGTGAGCCGGATACGGTCTGGCAGACGGAGCTGGAGGAATTGTTTCCGTTTGAAGAGACGGAGGACCAGTTAAAGGCTGTAGAGGAAATCAAGAAGGATATGGAAAGTACAAAGATTATGGACCGTCTGCTGTGCGGAGATGTCGGCTTCGGGAAAACGGAGGTTGCACTGCGTGCGGCGTTTAAGGCAGTTTCCAACGGAAAGCAGGTGGTGGTGCTGGTTCCGACGACGATTCTGGCGCAGCAGCACTATAATACATTTACCCAGCGTATGAAGAATTTCCCTGTCCGGATTGAGATGCTGTCCCGGTTCCGTACCCCGGCACAGCAGAAGAAGGCACTGGAGGGATTTTCCAGAGGCACGGTCGATATTCTGATTGGAACACACCGGGTGCTTTCTAAGGATGTTCAGCCGAAGAATCTCGGTCTTTTGGTTGTGGACGAGGAGCAGCGCTTTGGCGTGGCGCACAAAGAAAAAATCAAGCAGCTAAAGGGTGACGTGGATGTTTTGACGCTTACGGCAACACCGATTCCGAGAACGCTTCACATGAGTCTGATTGGAATCCGTGACATGAGTATCCTGGAGGAGCCTCCGGTAGACCGGCTTCCGATTCAGACCTTTGTGATGGAACAAAATGAAGAAATGGTGCGAGAGGCAATCTGCCGTGAGATGGCCCGTGGCGGTCAGGTGTATTATGTTTACAACCGCGTAAAGGGGATTGATGAGGTGGCGGCACGGCTTCAGGAGATGCTTCCGGAGGCAAATATAGCGTATGCACACGGTCAGATGAGTGAACGTACCCTCGAAAAAATCATGTACGATTTTATCAATGGGGAGATAGATGTGCTTGTTTCTACTACAATCATCGAAACAGGACTGGATATTTCCAATGTAAATACGATGATTATTGCGGATGCGGACCGGCTTGGTCTGTCGCAGCTTTACCAGCTTCGTGGACGCGTGGGCCGGACAAATCGTACCGCGTATGCATTTTTAATGTACAAACGCGATAAAATGTTAAAGGAGGTTGCGGAAAAGCGACTGCAGGCAATCAAAGAATTTACGGAGCTTGGCTCCGGCTATAAGATTGCAATGCGGGATCTGGAAATCCGCGGCGCCGGCAATCTGCTTGGTGCACAGCAGAGCGGTCATATGGAAGCGGTCGGCTACGATTTGTACTGTAAAATGCTCAATGAAGCCGTGCTCACGGAAAAGCAGGGAACGCCGGTACGTGAGGAATTTGATACGACCATTGAAATCGATACGGATGCTTATAT
>CALZBV010000142.1 GCA_945622055.1 uncultured Clostridia bacterium | reverse complement strand
AAAAGAAAAAAAGAGTACGGATGATCGTACATTTCCTTGGAAAGACGATTGTCTTTGCTGTTTTATTTGGTATGATTGCCGGTGGTGTGTTTGCGGTTACGGAGCGTTTTTTGGTAAAGCACTGGGGCATGGATGACCTGTTGCATCAGGTTCTTACCTCGAACAAGCAGAATCAGCAAAAAACAGAAGACAACAAAACAGGAAACCAGCCGACTGCTTTGCTGACTCCGGATCTGTCGGATAATTCCCAGAACCGGAACCCTCAGATAACAGTTTCGGTCGGAGAAGGAACGGATCCGGGAGCTGAAGGAGCAGAAAAAATCAACGGTCTTCCGATTATTCAGGAGTATTATGAGGGGATTGCAATGCTGGCAAAGCAGGCGGGGAAATCCCTGATTCGGATTTCAGCAATCACAGAAGGCGTTGACTGGTTTGAAGAGACCTATGAGACGAAGAAGGCTGCAACCGGTCTGTTTGTAAGCTCGACAGAGCAGGAGTTGTTTTTCTTAGTCAATCTGGACAGCATTGAGGGGGCAACGAAGCTGGAAGTGATTATTGGAAATGGTGATGTACTCCCGGCAAGTCTGTATTCCTATGACACAAATTACCGTCTTGCAATAATTTCAGTGGCAAAATCTGTTATTGCGGGGGCAACAGAGGAGTTTCTGCCAAAGGCGGCTGAGTTCATGCTGGATGGTGCCGTATCCGGAACACCGGTTGTGATTTTGGGAACGCCGAATCAGCATATAAATGCCATTGAGGTTGGAATGATTACCGGGGCAGCGGAGCCGGTTAAGCTTACGGATGATACGATACTGTATTTTACGACCAATATTACGGAATATGCCGGAGGTGATGGTTTTGTGTTTGATATGGAGGGGAGGGTGCTTGGAATCCTCAGTGCCTCGTTAAATAATGGGGAAACCGGAATCTTCTGTGCGGCATCAATTGGCCGTATTTATGGAGAGGTTGAACGACTGCTGAACAAAAGATCAAGGGTATTCTGCGGAATTTATGCCGAGACGGTCTCTGATAGTGTGAAGGACAAGTACCATGTTCCGGGTGGAATATACATTTCTGAGGTTCAGACGTCGTCTCCGGCACTTTCTGCCGGTCTTAAGGTTGGTGATATTATTGTGAAGGTCAATGGAAGCACGGTTGAGTCTGTAGAGGGCTTCCATCATATTCTGAATTCGGTATCCACAGGCAGGAGCTGCTGGTTTACCGTAAGCCGTGATACTGCAGGAGAACGTAAGGAACAGGATATTCCTGTGATGCTGGAGTATAGAGCGCATTGATTTTTTTGGAGGATTTGTTATGAGATATATTAAGGAACTGCGTGACGGAGAGATGGTTTCGGAGACCTATTTCTGCAAGTCGAAGCAGACGTTGCAGGCAAAAAACGGAAAGAGTTATGATTCTCTTACGTTACAGGATAAAACCGGAACACTGGATGGCAAAATCTGGGATTTGAACAATCCGGGGATCAGTGATTTTAGTGCGCTGGATTACATCCATGTGGAAGGCCAGGTGCAGAGTTTTCAGGGGACGCTTCAGCTGAATATCCGCCGGGTCAGAAGGCTTTCTGAGGGAGAATACGAAATTGGAGAATACATGCCTTGTACTACAAAAAATGTGGAGGAGATGTATAAGGAGCTGCTTTCGATTATTTCCACGATTGGAGATGAGAATTTTAAACGTCTTTTGGAAAGCTACTTTAAGGAAGACCCAAAGTTTACGGAGATGTTTCAGAAGCACTCTGCTGCAAAGGCGATGCATCATGGATTTGTAGGAGGACTTTTGGAACACACGCTTTCGGTAACAAAGGTTTGTGTTTTCCTTGCAAGTCAGTATCCGGTTCTGGATCGTGATTTATTGCTTACGGCGGCGATGTTTCATGATGTCGGAAAGCTTGCAGAGCTTTCTTCGTTCCCGGAAAATGATTATACCGATGCGGGGCAGCTGCTCGGTCATATATACATTGGTGCAGACTGGTTATCCAAGCGGATGGACAGACTCGGCGGTTTTGCCGTAAAGCGTAAGAATGAGCTGTTACACTGTATTCTGGCTCATCATGGAGAGCTGGAGTACGGTTCCCCGAAGAAGCCGGCCCTTGCGGAGGCAGTTGCACTTTCTATGGCAGATAATCTGGATGCAAAGATGGAGGCAGTTACGGAGTTATTCTCCGGAACGGAGGAAACAGGCTGGCTTGGATATCAGAGACAGTTTGAGTCGAATATGAGAAAGACGGGTAAATAAGCGGGATGGCACCGAAAAAAAATGATATTGTAGCGCTTACCATTACTGACATCGGAGAGAATGGCGAAGGCATCGGAAGAGCAGAAGGCTTTACACTTTTTGTCAAGGGCGCCGTGGTCGGAGATGTGATAGAGGCCAGAGTATTAAAGGCAAAGAAAACCTATGGTTATGCAAAAATTGAGCGTCTGGTAACCCCGTCTGCGGACCGGGTGGAGCCGGTCTGTCCGGTTGCGGGACGTTGTGGAGGCTGTCAGCTTACTTCCATGAGCTATCCGGCACAGCTTCGGTACAAGCAGTCACGTGTAAAATCGTGTCTGGAGCGTATCGGAGGAATCACTTTTGCTGCGGAGGAATCCGAAAAAAACGATTTGAATCATGCTCCGGCTAATTGCGTAAACACTGCAAAGAACCCGGAGTTTTTGCCGATTCTTGGAATGGATGACCCTCTTGCGTATCGGAACAAAGCGCAGTTTCCGGTTGGAACAGACAGAACGGGTGCAGTGGTAACCGGATTTTATGCAGGTCATTCGCATGATATTATCCCATGCGACACCTGTGCCATTCAGGCACCGGTCAATGAAGAAATATGCAGAATTGTCCGGAAACATATGGAAGAATTCCATATTCCACCGTACCGGGAAGATAACAACACCGGGCTCGTGCGTCATATCCTGACCCGTGTGGGAGCTGCGACCGGTGAGGTGCTGGTATGCCTTGTTGTAAACGGGAAGAGTCTGCCGGGGGCAGACCTGCTTGCAAAGCGGCTGAAAACAGCGGTAGAGGCATTTTCGAAAAGAACAGCAGATACATTACTTGATAGAACGACAGAAAAGACCGGAAAGACCGGAAAGATAGGAACGGAAGGGAAGACAAGGCTTACATTAAAGGGAGTCTGCTTAAATGTGAATTGTGAAAAGACAAATGTGATTCTTGGTCCAACGGTTCTTCCGGTGTGGGGAGATACCTATCTCACGGACTATATCGGTGAGATAGCATACCGTATTTCTCCGCTTTCCTTTTATCAGGTAAACCCAGCACAGACGAAGGTATTATATCATAAGGCTCTGGAGTTTGCAGGACTGACCGGAAACGAAATCGTCTGGGATTTGTATTGTGGTATCGGTACTATTTCCCTGTTTCTTGCGGCAAAAGCTAAACAGGTATACGGCGTGGAGATTGTGCCGCAGGCAATAGAGGATGCGAAGGAGAATGCGCTCCGAAACGGTATTACAAATGCGGAGTTTTTTGTGGGTGCGGCTGAAGATGTTCTGCCTGCCCAGTATCGGGAAAGTGGCGGCAGCATGCGTGCTGATGTAATTGTTGTGGACCCGCCGCGCAAGGGCTGCGACGAAGCCCTGCTTCAGACAATCGTCAAAATGGAGCCGGAGCGTGTGGTATATGTCTCCTGTGACCCGGCAACGCTTGCAAGAGATGTCAGGTATCTGGAGGGGAATGGATACAGGTTAGTGAAAGCCCAGCCGGTCGATATGTTCCCGGGGACGGTGCATGTGGAGACGGTGTGCCTCTTGAGCAACCGAAAAGCAGACTCTCACATAAAGCTTTCTCTTGATATGGATGAGTATTACGATATCATGGATAAGGAAAAAGCGGAAAAGAAATAACTTCATAATATACCGAACTTAAGCGATAAGCTGCTGATGCGAAAGCATTGGTGGCTTATTTTTATGCACGTAAGGGAGGTGATGCCATTGAGCCAGATGAATTAGTGACAGAGTTACAGGCAATCAATGACAAATTATGAAAAGGAGATTTCGATTATGGCAAAGAAAAGAAGTATTAAGGTTATCAGCCAGAGCGGGCACAACTATAAGGCAACGCCGACAATCATGTTGAAGGGACAGTGGCTTAAGGAGTTGGGTTTTGATATCGGAGATTATGTTTCCATCACTTGTGAGAATGGAAAGCTTGTTATTACACCGGATACGGAGAGAGCTGCTATTGCAGAAGCCGAAGCAGCTTTTATGGAAAGAGAAATAGAATCATTAAAGAAAAAGTTCGAGGTAGAAAAGGCGAAACTTCATGCTCAGTTTGTAGCGGAGCAGGGTGCCGGATATGCAACTGTTGATGTAACAGATTAAGGAGGCGTTTATTGTTCAAGAAAGAAGATATAGAATCAATTGATAGAAAGTATTTTACAGTTATCGTTGCGAATGAATATGATATTACTCTTGTTTCGAACAATACGCATCATGTCTGGTATATAAATAATGTTGAACTTCCTGATAGGGAATTGTGTATAGTCTTTCATAAGCATAAAGCTTCTCATCCATATCACAACCACTCACGGTGTGGTACCTTAAAAAAAGCAATAAAGGATATCAAATCGCACGATCAATTTCAGTTAAATGGCAGAAGACCTGTTCATAGACATTAAAAACGAGAGCGGTATCACAGATATAGTGTTACCGCTCTCTTGGTACTACTTACGGTTTTTCTTGTGATGACGAAGTTTAAGGTAATCACAAACGGCATCATGTGCATTATTGATTTCCTGTCTGCCACGACTTGACTTAAGGCCGATGGTAATGCAGATATCGTCAATTGACATTCCGCTTAAGCTGAGACGGATAATCTGTCCGTAGCGAGGGTTTGTCTTATCGAAGTGAGCCAACATCTGAAGCTTGAGTTCATCCTCAGTGGGTTCTGGGTCAATCTTTTCAAGAACCTGGTCTTCTACAGCAGGGGTGCTGATGTCTTCGATATCAAAGCTGTCTCCCTCATATTCATAATCTAAGGAAATGATTTCTACACGGTGGGTGTTACGGCGTTCAAGCAGTCCTTTGTTTGGGCATCCCTTGCACTTGCGGGTGTAGGGGCAGAGCTTGTCCGTACCATCGGGATTCTTACCGATGACGCAGCGACCCTCACGTCTGGCTTCAAGTTCTTTGTTAAGCTTGTCCCAAAATTCCTGCATGTATGACGCAAAGTAACCTTCGCTAATTGCCATAAAGCCTACTACAATTTTGAATTCTCCGAGGTGAAAAGTCGTGAAATTATCATCGATGTATTCACCTGGCATGAGGTTCATGTCTTCTTTTTTGAATGGAACCAATACCTTTCCTTCTTCTACTGGCTTGCCATCAAAACTCTTTTTGTCACTGTACTTCTTTGTGTTGCTGTAATCAGCTGTTCTTCCCATAAGATTTTCCTCCATTGATTTGTGTTGGAGGAAAGTCCAGGTAGACAGCCCTACTTTTGGCAGTGTTTGACCAGCCCATAACATTTCCTCCTGTTATCGGTTTCTGGTCAGCTGCTGAAAGGTACTGACAATTATGTGGTTGTCTCATAAAGATATCTTTTCAGCGCCCCACGTCTGGGAGATGGCTTTATGAGGGTACAGTTTAATGTCATGTATCAGGACAATTACTTATTCTCTAAAAATATTTTAGATTTCGTGAGAACGAATAATCCAACGACTTTTTAATATGGATTTCATTTACTTAGTTATGAAAATGAATGTATACATCCATGATTATTCGTGATAGAATATTTGTATCGATAAGCGAATATTTTTATCTTTTATTGAATGGGGAATATTATATGAGTGATAAAATCAATGAAAATATCACATTACAGCGCATCAAGGAATTAAAGGGAGGAGATTCGCAGGAGGTATTTGCTCAACGAATTCATTCCACTCAATCAAACGTGAGTAAAATGCTAAAAGGAACTCCACCATCAGCGAGCACATTAAGAACTCTAGCAGAGGAGTATCAAGTATCTGTAGATTGGCTACTTGGATTGTCTGATAAGAAGGAACTTGGAAATGTAGCCAAAACACAGATAATTAATGGGGAATTACTCACATATGCAGATGTAATAGTTGTGCTAGACGCGCTATACAAAAAAAACTCAATCAATGTCGGTATGAGTTATTGTGGATATGACGCAGAACCAAACTCATCAGTTATTGATGTAAATGATAGGGTACTTAAGTACTTCCTTGATAACCGAATGCGCTATGTTGGAGGAAGTCAGGATATTTACAATATCTGGCTTGAACTTGCAAAGAAGCATTTTGCGGAACTTCCGGTACTTGAATGGAGTGAAGAAAATGAGTTGCTTTATGATGGTAATCTTCCTGATGTATTATCTGACATGGAGATTGTTAATTTGGTAGATGCCATAGCAAATCAAAAACCACTAACCCATTCATTGAAGGATATCCTGAACCACAAGGAATTTGAGTCTGGTAAATTGCCATTTGATTAATTATTCTCCTTTCGCTTCTAGTTTGCGTTTGGAGTGTTTGAGGTCAAGCGAATATAAGGTTTGTAAAGTTTAGAATGTTTTTATTTAGGAGAAAACAATGGGGAC
>CALZBV010000141.1 GCA_945622055.1 uncultured Clostridia bacterium | reverse complement strand
ACTGTTGTTTTTGTATGTTTATACTCGTTCTTCATAGAATTAGTATAGCATACTGTATAGATATTTGCAATATGCACATCTACACATAATTAAAATATTTGCGGACTGACATCCACACGGTTAAAACCGTGGGTTTTCTCGTCCGCAGGGGTTATAAGTTGTGGCGACGATTACACACTAAAAAGCTGAACTGTTACCAAATAAGATCATCTGAAACAATGCCTATTGACAAAACCACTTTTTGCCGATATACTATGCAGCATAACAAGTGATTCCCATGAATTACTTGTATCACTGTAACTATTCACCCGTTTGAAAGGAGGACAATCATGCAGAAGACTAATTTATCAATCAACAATTTCACAACGATTAACAAGGGTTCGGTTGTCCTTTCTTACCGGATGTAGTGCTTTATGCTTACATCGACGATAGGGTAATCTATATTTTATACCATTACTGTATCCTTTTATGATTGGATAGACACCGCACCTTGATACAAAGGTGTTTTTTTGCGCCCTTTTTTGCAAAAAAGCACCGCCAACAGAAAGGATTATTTTATGAGAACAGTAAACGGAATCTATACTTCCGCAAAAATTTTCACAACCAACAGCGAACAGACCGCAGTGGATGATTATGCCATTGCACAGATTCAGATGCTCTGCGATAACGAAGCCGCTAGGGGTTCGATTATCCGCATAATGCCGGATGTTCATCCGGGGAAAGTAGGCACCATCGGACTTACCATGACTGTAGGCGAACGTATTCTGCCTAATCTTGTAGGCATTGATATCGGATGCGGCATGACATTGGCAGAGCTAAGAACTTCCAAAGTCGAGTTTCAAAAACTGGATGCTGTAATCCGAGACTATATTCCGTCCGGCTTTTCCGTTCGTAATAAGGTTCATCGGTTCGCAGATGAGATTGATTTGGAGGACCTCCGGTGCTATAAAAGCATCCGTCCTGAGAAGGCATTCCATAGCCTTGGTACATTAGGCGGGGGAAATCACTTCATCGAAGTCGATACGGACAATGAAGGAATGTTGTATGTAGTACTGCATTCCGGCAGCCGCCATCTCGGAAAAGAAGTTACCGAATACTATCTTAACAAGGGACAGCAGCACATAAAAGCACAGGGACTTCAAATCCCCTATGAACTTACGTGGTTGGACGGAGCTTTAAAGGAGGATTATCTGCATGACCTACAGATAGTGCAGCAGTTTGCCGAACTGAATCGGGAGATTATGTTGGATGAACTGGTAAAAGGGATGAAATGGAAGGTGGCTGATAGCTATTCCTGCATCCATAACTACGTGGACTTTTCTGAGGATGTTCCTATGTTGCGAAAGGGAGCTATTTCAGCAAAGCAAAACGAGCAAGTTATCATTCCGATTAACATGCGTGACGGCATTCTTCTTGGCTACGGCTTAGGAAATACCGATTGGAATAATTCTGCACCTCATGGAGCGGGACGTATTATGAAACGTGAGGATATCAAGCAGCATTATACTGTATCGACATATAAAGCAGAGATGAAGGGTATTTACTCCACATGCATCGGCAAGGATACTTTGGATGAAGCTCCATTTGCCTATCGCCCGGTGGACGAGATTTCAGAAGTTATCAAAGACACAGTAAACATTAAAAAGAGAATTCGCCCTGTCTATAATTTTAAGGCAGGCGGACAGTAAGGGTGCTTTATCCTCACTGGAAGGAAGTATTCAATGGATTTACAAAAGTTCCTATCGTCCGAACCATCAACGAATACTCCTTCGTCTGAAGCTTTGAGCGCTTCAGCATACCAACCTCTGTGCCGCAGAAAACGCAAGCTTCCTTACTAAATAAACCCTTACTAATCCTCCTTTTTTGTAAATTGTAGTATTCCTCTTGACACCCATTAGCACCGATACTCCAATATTTCTTTTAAGGATTTTGGTTCATAATTAATCCATGTTTTCATACAACCAACATTTAATGCCTTTACTTCTGTTTCATATACGTGCCTGCAATCTTTATTAATCATATCTGCAAGACATCCCTGATAATATGCATCTTCCTCACTACTATGCGTATGCCCATAAAGCAAAATAGAACCTTTCCCCATCTTCATCTATCTCGTTGGGCTTTCATAAAAAAAGGCGACGCAAAAGCGACGCCTTTTTTATATCTTATGCATTCATTCCACAGCACTTTTTGTACTTCTTGCCTGAACCGCACGGACACGGATCATTTCGTCCAATCTTCTTCTCCTTACGAACGGTACCGGACTTCTTCTGCTCCAGATAAAGCTCTTTTCTACGCTCCTCAGTCAGAATGGAATCCCACTGCGGGAGTCCGTACAGCCAGTCTGCACCTGCGCCTACCATATTGTAGTAAAGCTTCTCGTTATCATAGTTTAAGGTTACGGTAGTATCCTCGGTCATCTCTTCGATCGGGTTCGGAGTCACAAGGCTGTCATTGATACCGTCCAAAAATCCCACCATAATCTGAATCGTGGTGTTGTATTTTGCTGCAAGCTCAGCAACAGTTCCACATTCAACGAAGGACGGGTCAGCCAGCAGCTGCTCGTAAATTCCTTTCTCAATTACGAAGTAATTATTCCAGAATGCCTTTCCCTCATTGGAGTTAATGTCAAGTGAATATGCGCTTTCACGCCAATCCGATAATAAACTCATAATCCTTTTCCTTTCAAAATATAAAAATCTTTTGTATAGACCGCCATATAGCGGTTATACTATCCCTAGGTACAGAAAATCTGTACAACCGGCAATGCCGGTCCTCCTTTTGATCCCCCTCAAAAAGAGGCATACAAAAGAAAGAAAAAAACTTATCCTCCCCTTTTATATTGGCAAAGACTGTTACGCACCCGTAACGGTCTTTGTTTTTGGACAGGACCTTTTTTTATTTTACAATTTGCACACGTCTTTGTCAAGTCCGCGAAAAAATTCTATTTCTACGAAAACGTTATTTTAAGAAACCATTCACAATCTGCGCCTCAGCCTCTTCTTCGGTTAAGCCCAACGTCATCAGCTTAATCAGCTGTTCCCCCGCAATCTTTCCGATGGCTGCCTCATGAATCAGGCTTGCCTCCAGATGATTTGCCGTAATCTCCGGAATGGCACTTACGCTTGCATTATCCATAATGATGGCATCGCATTCCGTATGGCCGGCACAGGCATTGTTTCCGTTTACACGGGATAAAAACACCTGATGGGAATCATCCTTCGCTACCGAACGTGAAATAACATTTGCCGAGGAATTCATTCCATTCAAATCTACGGTAAATTCCGTTTCGGCCGTCTGCTTTCCGTGTGTCATCAGCTTTTCACGTATCACAATCGTCGCATTTTCGCCAAGCGTTGCCTTCGTCACACGCTTCGTGGAATCCACACCCTTAATCTGGACCGTATCCATCTCCATATATCCGCCGTCCTCAATGGTAACTTCCGTCGTCGGATTCATAATACGCTCCCCCGTACCTTCGCCGGAGCCGTAATGCTTTTCCACGTATTTGATTTTTGCATTCTTTTTAATAAAGAAACGATGAATGCCGGAATGCTCCGAAGCAGCATCTCCTCCATTGTGGATTCCGCAGCCGGCAACAATAGTCACATCGCAGTCCTCGCCGATGAAAAAATCATTGTATACGCACTCCTTTAAGCCTGTCTGACTGAGAAGCACCGGAATGTGAACACTTTCATTTCTGGTGCCCGGCTTAATGATGATGTCGATTCCGGAAACGTCCTTTTTCGGTACGATATCGATGTTGGCAGTCGTATTTCTTCCGCCTAATTCTCCGTTAATGCGCAAATTATAAGCGCCGGTCGGAACCTCGTGTAACCCGGCAATCTGTTCCAGTAATGTCTTTTGAATTTCATCCATTGTCTTTGCCCTCCTGTCTTTCCTACCTCTGTCGGGAACAACTGCCCGTGACACCTAAAAGTCCCGGGAGAATATCTTCCTTTTTCCCGATATCGGAAAGCTTGCCACCGGAAATCACTATTACCTTATCGGCAATGTTCAAAATGCGTTCCTGATGAGAAATAATCATAATCGAACCCTGAATCTTGTCATGCATTTCCTCAAACACACGAATCAGGTTCTGGAAGCTCCACAAATCAATTCCTGCTTCCGGCTCGTCGAACACGGAAAGCTTCGTTCCTCTTGCCATTACCGTTGCTATCTCAATACGCTTTAATTCACCGCCGGACAGGCTGGCGTTTACCTCACGGTTAACGTAATCTCTTGCACAAAGTCCAACCTCGGAAAGATAATTACAAACCTCTCCGATGCTTAATTTCTTTCCCGCCGCCAGCGTAATCAAATCCTTTACCGTGATGCCCTTAAATCGGACCGGCTGCTGAAATGCGAAGCTGATTCCTTTCCTGGCACGTTCGGTAATCGACAGTCCCGTAATGTCCTCTCCGTCCAGGATGATCCGACCTTCCGTAGGTGGAATGATTCCCGCGATAACCTTCGCAAGAGTGGACTTTCCGCCACCATTTGGTCCGGTGACCGCTACAAAACGGTCTTCTATGGTAAAGCTGATATCATTCAATATGTCTTTGACGATTCCGTCCTGCTCGACACGATAGGATATATTTCTTAGTTCCAGCATAACTTATCCTCTCTTCCTTTTTCTTTCCTTTCTCTAGTATATCCATTGAAGGCCCTTTTGTAAAGGTGTTGTCTCAATTCTTATATTTTCCGGTGACCTTGTTTGTTTGTATTTTGGATTGGCACAAGGAATCGTCGTGCTTCACACGACAAATTCTTCTTAACACGCTTGCAGTATCCTCTTATTTTTGGTATACTGTAGTATGGATTGTAGCGCAAAGGAGGATTTTAGATGACGGAATATCAGATTGTATATCGCGGTGGCACCGGGGAGATTGTTGAGAAAAAATCCCGATTTATTGCTACCGTTGTTCCGATTTCCTCTGAAGAGGAGGCCCTTGCGTTTATTGAACAGCAAAAAAAGCATTACTGGGACGCCACGCACAACTGCTCCGCTTATACGCTTGGTTTACATCATGAGCTCGCACGCTGCAGTGATGACGGCGAACCTGCCAAAACTGCCGGCCGTCCTATGCTGGACGTTCTTCTTGCGGAGGATATCCACAATGTCTGTGTTGTGGTAACCAGATATTTCGGAGGTACACTCCTCGGTACCGGAGGTCTTGTCCGCGCCTATCAGGCAGCGACAAAGGCCGGTTTGGAACAAAGTCTGATTATCACGAAACGCCTTGGTATTCCGGTTACCGTGGATACCGACTACACAGGCGTCGGCAAGCTCCAGTATATTGTTGCTCAGATGGATTTACTTACCACGGAAACACTTTACACCGAAGCGGTACGCATGACGGTGCTTACAACAGAGGATACCTGTCAGGCGTTTCAGAAAAAAGTAACTGAGGCCACCTCCGGAAAGGCAGTCCTTACCGTACAGGATCCGGTCTGGTTCGGAGTTTCGGACGGTGAAACCGTTTTCTTTACCGAATAAGTTTTTTCATTCCGGCAATGCTTATTACAGTTCCACCTTTTTATGAAAACACCACATTCTTTTTCTTAAGGTCGCAACCCGTAGCATTCATAAGAGCTGAAATGCTAAATTCAAACGGCTTGCGAAATGCGGGGATTATTATGAATTTTGGACGCAATGAAACTAATAAAAAAATACATCAGCTGAAGTCAAACGGAAAGCGTTTGTCCACAAAGCTGAATGTCAATATTTTCCGGCTGTTTCTGATTGGAATCGTCTTTCTCGGTGCCATCGGAATCTCCTCTCTTGCCGGAGTTATCAACGGTCTTGCTGCGACAGTTCCGGACATCGACCTGATTCATGTCGTTCCGACCGGCTATGCAACGAATGTTTACTACCGCGATGGTTCTCTTTCCGAGATTCTGGCCGGTGTCGAAGCCAACCGTGACTACGTCTCCATTACGGAGCTTCCGGACTATGTCAAATATGCTTTCGTCGCAATGGAGGATGAACGTTTCTACGAGCATAACGGAATCGACGTCCGCGGTATCATGCGTGCACTCTTCTCCGACCTGACGACCAAAAGCCTGAAATTCGGTGCAAGTACCATTACCCAGCAGCTTTTGAAAAATCAGGTGCTCGGCGGCGGTAACGAGGAAAACCCGTTCGATAAGATTTCACGTAAAATCCAGGAACAGTTTCTTGCAGTTTCCCTGGAAAACAGGCTGGAGAAGGATACCATTCTTGAGTACTACATCAATACCGTCAATTACGGCAGTACCGCTTACGGAATCCAGACTGCAGCAAAAATCTACTTTAACAAGGATGCCAAGGACCTGACGCTTTCCGAGGCGACTGTATTGGCTGCGATTCCGAACTCCCCTACCTGGTACAATCCGGTAAACTATCAGGACGCGAACTGTAAGCGTCGTCTGGACTGTCTGAACCTGATGCTGGAAAACAACTTCTGTACCTGGGAGGAATACAAGGAAGCCTATGATGATGATCCATACGAGCGTATCCAGCTCGTAGCCGGTGAAAAAAGCGAAAATTCCTATTACAGCTATTTCACGGATGCCGTGATTGATGCCGTTATCAATGATTTAGTAGAACGAAAGGGATACACACAGGCGCAGGCTTCTTCCATGGTTTACACAGGTG
>CALZBV010000140.1 GCA_945622055.1 uncultured Clostridia bacterium | reverse complement strand
GCACGGTGGTGTGAGAGGTCGGGAAAATTTATTTAATTTTCCCTCCTACTCGATTAGGTTATTTTGATGCGTTTTCCTTCAGCGCGGCATCTGTAACTTCTCTTGCTTTGGTTGTGATCGTTTCCAGCAAAGCAAGGGTGGAGACGTGATGCATAATATTTTCACAAAGCGGCTGTTCCTCCTCCGTTGGTTTTCCCTGATTGATCCAAGTATCCAGAAGTTCAAAATTCAGGTATCTGCTCCATTTCTCACGTGAGAGCTTTGCGAAGCATTCCTCCCTGTTTTTCCGGAATTCTTCAAACCAGTTCGGATCCGGTTCGGCATTCAGCATACTTGTATCACGTTTGTCCTGCAGGATATACAGTGATTTTGGCATCAGATCCTTGAAAGCTTCACGAAAAATGAAGCGGTTGCGGAACCCGCGCAGATAAAGGTAGCGGGGAATGGAAACGGCATAATCGACAACGCGGTAGTCCAGGTAGGGAACAACATAGCGAACTCCGTTGTAAGCTCCCAGTTGGGCAACTGCCTCAAGACGGAACCTGCTTCCGCCGTTACGAATGTAAGCAACCGGGTCAAAACCGAACAGGTGACGAAGTGTCTTTAATTTCCTGAAACGAGCTGCAAACTCTGGCTGAAGCAGATCAGGCGTGGAAAGAAATGTCTGAAGCGGGTCATGATATTCTGCACGTCTTTTCCAGAGGTTGTCATAGCAGGCTTTCAGGGTTTTGGCAATTCGATGCTTTTTCCCGTGGGTCCTTGACCAGAGGAGTCTTAAAAAACGATAGTATTCATGATAATGAAAAAGCTCATAAGGGCGGCTTCTATGGCTTACTCCTTCATCTCCTCCATGACCGGTAAAAACGATCTTTGCACCGGAACGGTTCAGAAACTGTGCAGTTTCACAGATCTGCAGAATATTTGTTGACGGGGTAAGCAGGTAGCGGAAGGATTCGTGGTCAGCATCACTCAGCGGAAAGCCGGCATCACGCATATGATTGGCGATAATGCTTGTGGAATCCAATGTCAGGGTACGTGGAAGATAGCTGCAGGATATATTTTCCTGGTTGCAGATATCCTGTATCACGAGGCGTTCGTCCTTCGGAACAAGAGGGAGATCCTCCGGGGAGGAGGACCAGGAAAAATAGAACCCTTTCCGTCCGGTACGGTTCAGCAGAATATCAATGACACCGGAGTCGAGTCCGCCGGACAGCTCGGCACCAAACGGACCGGAAGCAGCAGAAAGACGTCTGGTTACGGCATCGGAGATCAGTTCGCGAAGCTTTTCCTGATATTCTTTTTCAGAGGAAAGACGGATCTTTTTTTTGCCGATGGTCCAATAGGCTTTGGTACAGACGGTTATGGAATCGTCATTTAACCGGAATGTCAGAATGCCTGCAGGCGGGACACAGAAAATATGGGAAAACTCAGTCTGCGTCGGATGAATCGTAGAAAGCCCCATTACGGATTTATAAAGCCATTCCTCGTTGATTGAAGTATCAGCGGAAGGAAGAGCGGTCAGAGCACGGATATCGGTGGAAAAAGCAGTAAAGTCTTTTTCCAGGTAGTAATACAAAGGACGTACGCCGATATGATCGCGGAACAGGGTAAGCTGATTGGTTTTCAAATCCAAAATCGCACCGCTGAAATCACCGTTTACCTCGGCAAGCGCGCCGATACCGAAGCTGTTCAGGTAATGGACAAGCAGTTCCTCATCGGAAAGCTCTGCGGAAAAACTGCCTTTTTGGAGGAGTTCCTCACGATTATATAAAAGAGCATCGATTGCATAAACGGAGTCTTCAATCTGAAATACAGGAGAACCGAACGGTGCGTTATCGGAAAGTTTTTCCAGATTGCAGCCCAGACCGAAATGAGAGCTGAAGTGCTGTTTGCACCCTCTGTTTCCATAGGCGCGGTTCCATAATTCAAGACGTTTCAGTAATGTTTCATCCGATTCGGCGGAAGACCGAAGATAACCATAAATTCCGCTCAAGTGTGTATCCTCCTTATTGGCTTTGAATAGATTTTACAATAAAAAAAAGAGCTTTGTCAATAAACAAAGCTCTTTGAGAGTTACATCCCTGAATTAGGAAAGCTTATTGGTCTCATCCGTCTCATCCGTCTCATCCGTCTCATCCGGGTTGGTAGTAACCGAAGACTTCTTGGAAAGAACATTGAACGGGCTCTCCCAATCAAAATCGAAAAGACCGTTTGCGGTCTCAGTAACGTTTAACTCTGCAACTTCCGGTGTGTTCCACTTCTTCATAATAAAATCCTCCTTATTAATATCTTGCTTTAATTCCTTGAAACAATCGTATCATACTCCCGAAAGAGGGATATGTCAATAAATGTATCATAATTGATAGAATTGCTGAATGAAAAGTAATGCTGCACACGATGTTTCAATCATAACACAAGAGGCTGTCGCACTAAGTAATTAGTGCGCAGCTCCTTTTAATTCATAATTGTGAAAAATCTAGACTTAGGAAAGAGAGTCAACCAGAACATCATTCTTCTTCTGCTGACCAGGAGCCAAATGATAGAAATAGCATGCGGGCACGCAGGAGTGCCAAACTCAAAGCGACATTTTCTGTCCCCATTCATACCGGTATCTGCTCGGTGAGGTACCGGTATTTTTTTGGAAGGTTTTAAAAAAATAGGCGTAGCTGGAATATCCCAGCTTTTCCTGCACCTGGTTTACCGTATAGCCCTCCCGGAGAAGCGCCTGTGCCGTGGCGATTTTTTGCAGGGTAATATAGTGACTGACCGTGGTATGTGCATGCTTTTTGAACAGGCGGGACAGATAGTCCGGATGCAGGTAAAAATGCTTTGCCAGGTCGGTCACGGTGAGATTGTCATAAATATGCTCCTGAAGGTAGGCAATCACCTCGTTAATTTTCTTCTGGGCATCAGAAATCGGAAAAACATGATTGCTCTTTGGAGAAAGGCGGTTTACCAGATGCTCAAAAAAAGACAGCAGCTCAAAAAAGTCAGCCATTGCAGACGAGGTTTCGGACTCCGGGTGTGAGAGCAGTGACTGAAACAGCTTAAGAAGCGTCGCACGGTCGGTGGCATCCGGTGTCAGCAAAAAAGGCGAATTGCTCTGCTTCAGGTAAGAAAAGCGGTCCGACTTCTCACCAAAAACCGCATCAAGCCACTGGTTGTTAATGCTTAGAATGTAGCGCTCGTAAAACAATCCGGTTTCATGGAAAAGCTGGTGGACACAGAAGGCAGGGATGACAATTAAGGTCCCGGACGGCACTTCAGAAACGGTATCATTCAGCAAAACATCCGGCAGGTGCGAAAGCGTCAGATAAAGCTCGGCAGCGTTATGGGAGTGTGGGCCGACCGGAAGAACCGGACTGTCATTCCGGTAGACTGCATGGAAAGGAGAAGACACCGGAAAGGTCAGGATATTGGTTCGTTTTGTTTGATTTTGCATTGTAGTTTATCGCCTCCTAAAAAGTCGGAAAATTACATAAATCAAGTAATTTATATATATATTATTTCATCCTGACTTATTTTACAATAGGGAAAAGGAAAAAGAAAGGGGGAGAAGACATGAAAAAAGCCGGTATCATTGGCTGTGGGGCTATTGCGCAGGTACATGGCTGGGTGCTGCATGGAATGGAAGACGTGGAGCTTACGGCAGTATGTGATGTGGACGAAGAAAAAGCCAAAGTCCTTTCAGAGCAGTATGCAGACGGACGAGCGGAGATTTATTCCGACTGGCGGGCACTTTGCGCTGCAAAGCTTGACGTGCTTCATATTTGCACTCCTCATTTTTTGCATGTGCCTATGGCGGTGGAAGCGCTCAGGTGTGGAAAGGCAGTGTTTATGGAAAAGCCCTGTGCGATTTCAAAGGAGCAGTTTGCGGAGCTGGTTTGTGCAGACGCACAGTATCCCGGAAGGCTGGGGTTTTGTTTTCAGAATCGCTACAATGAGACTACGAAGGAAATGGACCGTATGATTTCTTCGGGGAAAATCGGTTTGTTAACCGGAGGGAGAGCCTTTGTGACCTGGCGAAGAGACGAAGCCTACTATCAGGGAAGTCCATGGAAGGGAAAATGGGAAACAGAAGGTGGCGGAGTTCTGATAAATCAATCGATTCATACGTTGGATTTACTGCTTCGTTATCTGGGGCGTCCCGAAAAGGTGGCGGCAACGATTACCAATCACCACCTGTCGGATTTTATCGAAGTGGAGGATACGGCAGAAGCATGGCTGTCCTTTGCAAATGGAAAGCGTGCCTGCTTTTATGCATCAAACGGCTATGTGACGGATGCACCTGTGCTGTTAGAGCTACAGGGAGAGAAGGGAAGCATTCTGCTGAACGGCTCTGAGGTTACTGTCCGGAGTGAAGAAAACGGAATTGAACATTTCTGCTACGAGCAGGGGAACGGCATCGGGAAAGGCTATTGGGGCAGTGGACATCGGGATTGTATTTCGGACTTTTATCGATGTCTTTGCGACGGCAGCAGATTTCCGGTGGGAATGGAGGCGGTAAAAGCAACAATGCAGACGCTGTTTGAGATATACGATGCCGGAAGCAAATAAAAAGCCGGAAAAAGGGAAAATCTTGAAATGGGAGGAAAGAAAATGGAACAGGTAAGACTTGGAGTAATCGGAATCGGAGGAATGGGGACCAATCATGTAAACAGTATTGTAGCCGGAATGGTGCCGGAGATGAGGCTGACAGCGGTTGCAGATATCCGTCAGAGCCGGCTGGAATGGGCGAAGGAAAATCTCCCGGGGGAGGTTCAGGTATTTGACGACGGAAGAAAGCTGATTGATTCCGGTGCCTGTGATGCGGTACTGATTGCGACGCCGCACTATCTGCACCCGGAATTTGTCATCTATGCACTGGAGCATGGAGTACATGCCATCAGTGAGAAGCCTGCGGGGGTATATACGAAGCAGGTACGCGAAATGAATGAAGTAGCCGCAAAGAGTGATAAGGTGTTTGCAATTATGCTGAACCAGAGAACCAACTGCGTATACCGCAAGCTTCATGAGATGATTGAAAGCGGAGAGCTTGGCGCACTAAAGCGTGTGAACTGGATTATTACGGACTGGTATCGGACACAGGCATATTACGATGCTGCCGGCTGGAAGGCAACCTGGGACGGTGAAGGCGGCGGTGTTCTTTTGAACCAGAGCCCGCATCAGCTGGATTTGCTTCAGTGGCTTTGCGGTATGCCGGTACGTGTCAGAGCCTTCTGCCATGAGGCAAAATGGCATGATATCGAGGTAGAGGATGATGTGACGGCATATCTGGAGTATGAAAACGGTGCAACAGGTGTTTTTGTTACAACGACCGGCGATGCACCGGGAACGAACCGTCTGGAGCTTACGTTTGAGCTTGGTAAAATCGTGTGTGAAGGCGACAGGCTGATATATGACAAGTTAAGTGAAAATGAGCGCACCTTCTGCCGGACGGAAAAGGAAGGCTTTAAAAAACCGGAAATGACGCGTGTTGAAATTGAAACCGATGGAAAAAATGAACAGCATGTTGGTGTATTAAAGGCTTTTGCAGACCGTATTTTACATGGTGGAGCGCTGGTTGCAGAGGGAACCGAGGGCATCCGGGGACTGACACTGTCAAATGCGATGCACTTATCCTCCTGGCTGGATAAAACGATTGAGCTTCCGTTTGATGAGGATTTGTTCCTTGCCGAGCTCAACAAGCGTCGTGCACGTTCGAAGAAAAAGGAAGACAAGGGAATTGTATTTGATACGGCAGGAACCTTTGGTTCGTAACGAAAGGAAGCCTTCGGACCAGATGCTATGGAAGAAAATGAGATAAAATGAAAATGGAGGATCATATGAATAAAAAATATAAGCTTTCCGGATTTGCAGATGAAATTGCACAGGACCTGACAACACAGCTTGACAGCTTAAAAAAGCTGGATGTACACTATATCGAAATGCGTGGAGTTGACGGCAACAACCTGATTTATCAGCCAATGGATAAGGTAGCGGAAATCAAAAAGTGTCTTACGGATGCCGGAATCAGACTTTCAGCGCTCGGTTCCCCGCTTGGAAAAATCGGAATTGAGGATTCGTTTGAAAAACATTTTGAGGAATTTAAGCGTGCGGTAGAAATTGCACATATCATGGAAACAAAAAATATCCGCATGTTCAGCTTCTACATTCCGGAAGGAAAGAATGAAGCATATCGCAGTCAGGTGTTTGAACGCATCGGACAGTTTGTGGAGTATGCTTCTGCCAATGACGCTGTTCTTTTACATGAAAACGAAAAAGGCATTTACGGAGAGAGGGCAAAGGAATGTAAGGACTTAATGGATACTTTTGCATGTGACCATTTCCGTGCGATTTTTGACTTTGCGAATTTCGTACAGGCAGGACAGGATACGCTGGAGGCGTATGAAATGCTCAAGGATTACATCTCCTATATCCATGTGAAGGACGCGCTTGTGAAAAACGGTGACGTGGTTCCGGCAGGCATGGGTGACGGAAATGTGGCTGCAATTTTAGGAAAATTATATGCAAACGGCTTTGACGGATTTTTGTCCCTAGAGCCACATCTTTTCAATTTTACCGGGTTTGCGGGACTTGAGAAGGACAAAAAGGAAATCACCTCGGGAGAGACGAAGGTGCTGAGCGGATTTGAAGCATTTTCCCTGGCACATGAGTCGCTGCTT
>CALZBV010000139.1 GCA_945622055.1 uncultured Clostridia bacterium | reverse complement strand
CCATGCAATCACAACCTCTTCCGAAGAATCCCACAAGGTACCGTCGAGATCAAAGATAATGCCCTTTTTTTTCTTCCATTTTCATTTCCTTTCTTTCAAAAACATATTCCTGCGTCAAATACCATAAAAAAAACAGGCCGTACCAAAGGTACGGCCCGAACTCATATTTTACAGTTCATCCAGTTCCTTCTGGAGCTGCTTTAAGTTTTCGCGAATCGAAAGATGCTGCGGACAAGCTGCTTCACAGGCACCGCACTCAACACAGCTGTGCGCCTTCTTTGCCTGGTCAATCCCATGCTCCCACTGCCATCTGGTTCCATTCTTATCGCCATACATTCCGTATGTATTCCATATTCTGAAGTTGTGCGGAATATCGACTCCTGCCGGACACGGCATACAGTAATTACATCCGGTACAACCGTTATTTACACGACTTCTGAGCGTTTCAGCAAGCGTCTCAATCGTCTTCTTCTCTTCCTCAGAGAGCGGTTTAAAATTCGTAAAGGTGTTCAGATTATCCTCTGTCTGCTCCTCCGTAGACATTCCGCTCAGTACCACGCGGACATTTGGGAAGGAAGCAACCCAGCGAAGTGCAAAGGAAGCATTCGATGCCTTCGGGTCAATTGCACGAAGTCCGGTGCATACCTCCTCCGGAAGATTTGCAAGGGAGCCTCCTTTCACCGGCTCCATGATTACAAGCGGAATATTTAACTTTTCCGTCAGTGCATACCCCTTCAGCCCTGCCTGCTCGTTCGTATCCATGTAGTTTAACTGAATCTGGCAGAAGTCCCAATCACGGTAGCCTGCAATCTCTTCAAAGGCCTCATAGCTGTCATGGAAGGAAAAGCCAAGATATTTTATCTTTCCCTGTTTCTTTAACTCTTCACAATACTCTATTACTCCGAGCTTTACCATGTCCCGGAAGCGGTCACGTCCCAGTGCATGAAGCAGATAAAAATCAATGTGCTCCTTGTTCAGACGCTTCAGCTGATTCTCAAAAATGCGCGGTGCGTCCTCCGGAGTCTTTACATCCCAGCACGGAAGCTTCGTAGCAAGATAATACGAATCTCTCGGATACTTATCCAGCACCTTTCCTACAAACGGCTCACTCTCTCCTCCGTGATACGGAAATGCCGTGTCAATATAATTCACGCCTCTTGCAATAGCCTCGTCCAGCATTTTCTCCGCACGAGCCTCATCAATCCTTCCATCTCTGGTCGGAAACCTCATGCAGCCAAAACCAAGAAGGGATGTCTCAATTCCAAGCTTCTCAATTGCCCTTTTTGTAACCTTTTCCATACGTACCTCCACAAAAGTAAGTCAACAATACCTCTATGTTAAGTATACCACAAAACAATCATAAATTCCACCGAAATCAATGTGATTTTGTTGAATGGTTATAAAAATATTAAGAACACACCTTTGCGTTTATCTCCGGGTCCGGCATCTGCCTAAACAATAAGCAAAAGTAACGGAGCCGTAATTACACTAAAAATCGTCGTAAGAAGCACTACATTGGCACTCAGCTCCTGCTCGCATTCGTGAATCTCTGCCATGGAAAGAATCACCGCTGCCGATGGTGCTCCGCTCAGAGCAAGCATACAACCGCAAAAGGTCGAATCGAAAAACGGAACCATCCGCACACACAAATAGGAAAACACAGGGAACGCAACGAGCTTCAACACACAAACAACATAAGCAAACGGTCTGCAGAACACTTTACGTAAATCTGATGCCGCAAGGCGCATTCCAAGCACAAGCATACAGATAGGAGTCGTCATCTTCCCGAGCAAAGCTACGGAGTCTCCGAAATTCTCCGGCAACCGTATTCCAAGAAAATACATCGGAAGCGAGAGGTACATTGCAATACTGGTCGGGTTAAGCAACGCAGATTTAATTGAAATATACTCCTTCTTTTTCGTAATCATGTACACACCAATCGTAAACACGAGAAGGTTCATACTCATGACGTAAACCGAGCTGTAGCAGGCTACCTCCGGATTTTCCGGAAATAAAGCTGTAACAAGCGGAAGTCCGAAAAATCCCACATTTCCAAACACCGCACCAATTGTCAGAATACGATACCTGGCATCCTCATAGTTCCGATGAAGCAGCACATAAACTGCCAGCATAAACAATGCCTGTGCAAGTAACGATGCAAAGAAAAACTTCACAATTGCGGCTGTAAGCTCAACAGAATACTGCATCGTCTGAAATGCACTGATTATCATGCACGGACCACACACATAAATCAAAAAGGAAGAAAAGGATTTGGCGTGTGACGCCTCCCCTTTTCTTACCTTCACCAGACAATACCCGCATAGCAGGTACAAAAGCATCATAAAAACATTTTGAAAAACAATCGTAAAATTATTCATGGTATTTCCTACTTTTGGGACATAGAAAGCATATCTACGGACAATTCATGAATGTGCTCTGTATCCGCAATCATCTGTTCCAGACTGGAACGATAAACCTCCATTGCCCCTGTAATTGCATCCACTGCATTCTGATTCTCTTCAGAATAGCGGTTCATGTCTCCAACCTGTCCCTTCAGCTGTTCAAAAATAGAGTCCACCTGGGAAATTTTATTATTCTGTGACTCAATATTCTGATAAAGAGAATCGAAATGCTCTGTCAGCTGGTCAAAGCTGTTCTGGAGCCCCTGTAAGCTGCCCAGGGATTCCTGAATTGCCTCTTCACTCTCTTCCATCTGCTTTGTCGTAATCTGGACCTGACGCTGCATCTGTTCCACCACAGAAGCCACCTGGGAGGAACAACGGTTACTGTCCACAGCCAGCTCCTGCACCTTTGAAGCCACTACCGCAAATCCGGCACCGCTCTGCCCTGCTCTCGCCGCTTCAATCGATGCATTAAGTGCAAGCATCGTTGTGCTGGATGAAATGCTGTATAACTGCTCCGTCACATGCGAAATCTCCTGCATGTATTTCTCCAGCAGCCGGAACACCTCATTCGCCTGCTGAACGGTCGTCTGTACGGATTCCATCTGACGACTCATCGCCACCATATTCTCCTTGTTCACCGAAAGCACCTTTTCAAACTCACATACATTCTCCGTAAGTGCCTCAACCTGTTTCTCTGTTTCCTGAATTCTTCCCTGAACACTCTCGCAAGTCCCGGAAACATCCTTCGTACCCTGAGCGATTTCCTCGGAACCCGACTTCAGTTCGTCCGTATTACGGCTCAGATGTTCACTTGCCTCGCGAAGACCTTTAATTCCTTCTGCGGAATCCTCAAAGTTCGTCTGCAGCTCTTCGCCAACCTTTTTCAGAGCAGCCAAAAGCTCCTCCGCTTCCTCTGCTCTGGCTCTCGAAATCATAATAAACCCTCTTCCACGTGCTATGGCAAGATAAAAGAGCGATGCTGCCAAAACAAAAACGACAAGGCACAAAATATACTGACCCAGTCCGCCTGCCTTCCCCGGATTAATGAAATACTGTATCACCAAAAGCACAAAAGACCACGTCGCCTGCGTTGCCGTCTGCTTCGGACGAAGATACATTCCCGACAAGCCAAGAGCCGCCATATGAAGCAAAAAATCATCACTGAAAGACTCTCCGGCAAACAGCGAAATAATAAAAATCAACACACATAAGCTCATACTGACAATGAACTGCTGCTTTTCAATCTCAACCTTCATTTTCTTCATCACGAACAAAATTGCCGTAAATGCTACCAATGTTACGCCAATTACAAGCATCGCAACAACATCAAATCTAATCAGGTTCTTCAGAAAAAAAACGCCCGACACACCATACGTAATATACAGCATGATCTTTTGAATCTTTTCCTTCGCTATTGGCTTCTTAATATTATGTTCCATCTTTCGTTCCTTTCTCTTTTGATTTCAAAAAACGACAAAACAATTGTAACACAAAAATGAAAAATAAGCAATTTTTTTCTCTTTTTCCCTTAAATTTTTTCACATTTTCCAAAGCAGTTCGCCCCGGGTAAAAACACCGGTCCGAAACACATGCTAATTAGGGAAGCCCTTTATTTTTCCTCAAACAATTTCAGAAGGTCACTCGTATAATCTTCACCGATAGACACCAAACTCACCCAAACCATATATGGGTAAGAATCAAAAAGATAGACATTAAGAGTATAATCCTTGCTTTTGTCATCATCACTTTACCTCTATGAGCTCAATCTTGAAATTCAGCTCTTTTCCGGCCATCTCATGATTTGCATCCAGCTTAATTGTCTTTTCCGTCTTGGAAACTACCGTTACCGGAACCGGCTGGCCCATTTCATTCTGCAGGTACACTCTCTGACCTACCGTCAGATTCTCAGAGCCCGGAAGACTCTCTATCTCAAAAATGAGTATGGCGTCCGGATTTGGCATACCATAAGCCTCTTCCGGCATCAGGTGAATATTCTTAATCTCTCCGATTGCCATATCCTTTACAGCCTCATCGAAGCCCTTAATCATCATGCCTGCACCACATACAAACTCTATCGGTTCTTCTCTGTCATACGAAGAATCAAATACGGTTCCGTCATTAAAGGTTCCTGTATAATGTACCTTACAAGTTTTGTTTACGTTATTCATTTTTACCTCCTGTAATCAACTCAATTTTCCAAATGCCTCAATTATACCGCTGTCTGTTGCCATGCACAAGTAAAAAGATTTTTTACTCTTCGTTCTGTTCCGCAGTGCTGTTTTCATTGTGCTTTCTTTTTGTTTTTTTGATTTTCTTCTTAACCACAATGACGGCAATTGTAATTACAATCCCCCAAAAAACTAAGTAAGGAAGATTTACAACAAACCATACCACAAAATTCTGAGTACCCTCTGAAATATTAATCATGGTATTCTTCCAGCCACTGGAAATCCGCTCACCAACCGTTTTCGGTACCGGCTCCGATACCCGCTGAACTTCAAAAGCCGAGATATTTACCGTACTGTAAGCAATTTTATCATCAAAAGTACGGAGCTGGGATTCATAATTTTCAATCTCATATCTTACTTCCGTCAACCTGCTCTGAAGACGGATGATATAGTCTAAATCCTGAGCCTGCTTCAACAACTCAAGCAGACTGTCCTGTTCAATCTTTAACGACTTAATACGGCTTTCCGTATCTACATAAGAAAGCGTTACATCCTGCTCACCAACTGTCTTATTGGTAACTGTGGCAATATCTTCTACCCCGGCCAGAAACTGATTCAGATTCGCCTCCGGAACCCGTATGGTATATGTACCCTGCTTTCTGTCCCCGCGATAATCCGTATTCGATACATCTGCGTACTGAAAATATGCGTTCACTTCCGCGACCTTCTTTTCCAGCGCAGCGGAAAAAGCATCATAATCCCTTGTTTGAACAGAGAGCTTTGCTGTTTTTATTACCTTACGGCTTGATTGGACTGCATTCTCTTTTGAAGTCGTCTGATTTATAACCTCGTCACGTAACATTTCTTCTGATTGCCCATAATCCGGCATAGCCAAATCACTTCCCCAGGACGAACCTGTAGAATACGCTCCGTTTCCGTTTACCGATTGCATTATCTCTGATTTGGCTGCCGAACCGCATGCGCTCATGCCTAAAATCAAAGCACCGGATAAACCGGCAACCAGGATTTTTCTAAACCCTTTCTTTTTCATAGTTTACCTCGCATTTTTGATTATTCTGCCAGTTCTATCGGCTCAAATCTCAGTCTGAGCTTTGGCAATTTGTCAATTCGTGTGTAATAATTGTATACCCCATCCTCCGTAGTAATATCATTTTCACCACTTGCCGGAGGTGCAAAAATCTTCAGATTCAGGCAGCACGGTCCCGTAAGAGGCTTTTTATAAAAAGCACTCATCATATCGATTGTCTTTGCCTTTGGCGACTTGTAGAACCATGTACCGTTAAGCTCCAACATCAAATTGGAATCATCCTCAAATACTGCCTCGCAAAAATGAGGATTTCCCTCAAAATTAAGAGGAATCGCAATTCCTTCTGCATCTTCTGCACTCCCCCAGCGCAGAGTCACCGGAAGCTTTATCTCTTCTCCGATTGTCATTTCCGGAAGAAAATAGTCATCATGAATGATCTCCCTGTAGGTGTCCAAAAGTGGCTGTGCAATACCAACCTCCGCGTTGTTCGGGTCCTCGATTTCCAGACCAAGACGTCCTCTGTCGCGGAACTGGTACATAGAAAAGCTGGTAAACCAGGTAGCATTGTCCTTTTTCAAACGATCGCAAAATTCCTTCACCATAGCAGCCTGCTCGTAAGGCCCCGTAACATCACCGTCCGCATTCAGCTCACTCATCATCATCGGCTTTTTTATGCCACCGCAAAGCTCAGAGAAGCGTTCATAAGACTTCTTTGTATACTCGTAAATATCTCCTATATTTCCTCTGTTATGAGAATTGCCGCCACGTTCTGCCACATCATACGGCCAGCCCCAGTGAAGTGCAAAGTACTTGTCAATCGACCACATATCGGTGCAGCGGACTGCATCCGCAAAATCCTCTTCTTTTTCAATCGTTTCTTTCCCCGGCTCTATCCCTCCGGTGCAAAGAATCGTCTGCACATTAGGAGCATACTCCTTGATGATACGATGGGCGCGGCAAAAGAATCCACCGATTTCCTTGTAGGTGCAACGCTTGTTAAAGCTGAACCAGTTCCCGGTACACTCGTGGTTGATGCGAAGCATCATACGGCC
>CALZBV010000138.1 GCA_945622055.1 uncultured Clostridia bacterium | reverse complement strand
AGCGATTACCGATTCCATGCTCATAACAATGGAGGCCACTGCAGGTTCTGCGTATTTCTGGCCTACCATCTGCAGGGTATATGCTACTCCACTGGATAAAATTCCGGCATACAGAATTGAACCGGCCGCCTGAATAATATCCGCAAAAACAATTTCTTCCATCGCAAGACACATAATCAGTGAAAGAAGACCGGCAACCAGAAACTGAACGCAGGAGAGCTTGATGCTGTCGGTATTCCGGTATTTATCTACTACAAGAATGTGTCCTGCAAAGCAAAAAGCACAAAAAATCCCCAAAATATCTCCTTTGTAAATACCTGCAAAACCACCTTTTAAGCAAAGCAGGTACATGCCACTGATTGTTCCTATCACAGATAGGATCACAAGCCAGTGGATTTTTCTTCCGATAATTGCTACAACAACCGCTACAATAACTACATAAATCGCAGTCAGAAAACCGGAGCGTCCTGCTGCTGCAACATGTGCAGGGTAAAGTGAAATGCCCCCCTGCTGTGCAGTCATTGCCAGGAATAAAACGAGTCCGCAAAAGATTCCCCCTTTGACGGGCCATTTGCTTTTGGGTGCGTTTCTGTCTTTCTTTCCGATTCCTGTTTGCTCTTTCAGAAATGAAACAAGCAGAAGAAAAATACATCCTATAAAACATCTGCTGGCATTGTACGTAAATACGCCAATGTGGTTTGAGCCGCTTACCTGGGCAACAAAAGTTGTCCCCCAAAGGAATGCAGCCAGAAACAAAATTAAACTACCTTTTAAATTTTTCATAAATCTCTTTTATCCTATTCTGAATATTTTGATTGCATAGCATATTTTATGCAGAAAACGCTGAAATAAACGCCACAATATCCAGAATCAACAATGCTTCTTGCCCAGTCAAATGCAATCGCAACTTATAACTCATATCCGCACCTCCGCTTCTCCTTCACTGCACAGGTCGAAGCCGATTCAAAATCTCCTGTGAAAGCAATCCAATCAATGCGCCTGTCAACGCACCGGATAATAACAACACCGGAAAATAAAAGAAAAGCTTTTCATCCCAAACCAGTACCACTGCAAGCAGAAGCTGCCCAAGGTTATGAAATACGCCACCTAATATACTGACACCGGCCATGGAAAACCGGTTCGTTTTCTTTCCGATGAGCATAACGCAAAAACTAAGCAATCCACCTGCAAGACTATACAAAATCATCATCCCGTTTCCGAAGAAAAATCCGGACAGAAGAATTCTTGCAACCAAAAGAAGCAATACCTCCGGTACGGAAATCACATACAGACAACTAAGAATCACCAGATTGGCAAGTCCAAGCTTTACCCCGGGAATTCCAAAGGAAAGAGGAAGCAATGTCTCCACATATCCAAAGATTAACGCAAGTGCAAGCAGCATTCCACCCAGTGCTGCCCGCCCGGCTTTGTTTTTCCTATTATTCTGAGATCCCATCCACCTGCTCCTCCGAAGCTTCCTGTCGGTTTTTAGCCTGCTCTTCACGAATGATTTCTATGACCATCCGATGCGGCAGGCATACAATCTGCTCTGTGGTTTTCGATATTGCCGCATGCTCTGCACAATACCGGTCCGGACAGTCCGCCGCAAAAACAGAAACCTCATTTGCCTCGATACGTATCTTATTGAAGCCCTGTGCAGTTTCCACCAAAAGCTCCCGGTTTTCCTGCAACGAATATTCTCCGTATAGCTTCCCGGCAACCGAAATCCGAACAACCGTCCCTTCTTCCTTTTTCCTTTGCCCAAGAAAAACTATTCCCAATCCGCTAAGACAAAGCAGCAAAATCAAGAGAATCCAATCATTTCGCTTCATGTTCCTTCCTTACTCCACAATACGATACGATAGCTCCGACGAAAAACAGTCCTTTAATCCACCCGTGACCAGAAGCTCCCCCGTATCAGTATACAAAATGCAGTCAAACTCGTAGCGCCGGTTTCTCCAAAATTCAAGCGCCCGCTTCTCTCCCATCACAAAAAGCGCTGTAGACAGCCCGTCCGCAAGCGTCCCATCCGCACAAATCACCGTAACTGAGGCCAGACCGCTTTGCGCAGGATACCCTGTTTTCGGGTCAAGAATGTGATGATACGTTATTCCGTCTTCTACAAAATACCGTTCATATCCACCTGAGGTAACAACTGCGCAATCACTGGTAAAAACCGTTCCAAGATACCCATCCTTTTTGGGACTTTGAATTGCGATATTCCACTTACTTCCGTCCGTCTTTGCACCAACCAGCTGCACATTTCCGCCAAGATTCAGCAGTGCTCCTGTCACGTCATAATCCTTTAGCAGCTCCGCAATTTTCTTTCCGGTATATCCTTTTGCAATTCCACCAAAATCAATCTTTACCGTTTCCGGAAAAGACACCTGTTTATTGTCTGGCTCAAACAAAATCAATGAGGAATCCACCTGACGGGTAAGCCCGGCAAGCTCCTTCTTCGACGGAACCCTCGGATTATCTCCGGTAAAATTCCAAGCCTCCATCAAGGGAAATACCGTAATGTCAAAGGCCCCATCGGTTTCAAAGAATAATGCAAGCGAACGTGCAAGAAGAGCTGCCGTATCGTTTCCGACCACCCCCTCATGCATTTGATTTAACATCGACACCTCACTGTCAGGGCTTCCGGTGGAAAGCAGCCGGTCCAGATGCTCAATTTCCGCAACTGCGGCATCCATTGCCTCCTTTGCCTGAGGTCCCCATATTTGAAGCGTCATACACGTATCCATCGCAAAAATGGTTCTTTTTTCTTCGTTTTCGTTCGCCGTTTTCCCGTCTTTTTTCGTCGCGCATCCGCTGCCACAAGCACATATAAGCGTTATAAAAATCACCAGGAAGGCAACATAACTTTTTCGTCGCAGTTTTGTTTCCATTTACCGCTCTCCGTACTTTTTTACAATCAAAACCAAAAGCTTTGTTACCTTTTCCATCGCACCGGCTACCGCATACTCAAAACGACTGTGATAATTTGCTCCTCCGGTGCAAAGGTTTGGACACGGAAGACCCATATACGTAAGGCGTGCGCCATCCGTCCCACCACGAATCGGAGAAATCTTCGGTTCAACCCCTATCTCCTTCATGGCATCGCAGGCAGTGTCAATCAGATGCATATGCTGCTCCATGATTTCACGCATGTTGAAGTAGGAATCCTGCATATTCACCTCAACGGTTCCCTCGCCATACTTTCGGTTCAGGAATGCAGCTGCATCCAAAAAGAACGTTTTTTTCTGCTCAAACAGCTCACGATTATGATCACGAATAATATACTCAGCCGTAGCAGCTTCTACCGTTCCGGAAAGTCCGTCCAAATGGAAGAACCCTTCATAGCCCTCCGTATACATCGGATTCTGCTCCTTTGGAAGCAGTCCCTGGAATTCCTGCGCAATCAAAAGCGCATTCTTCATTTTTCCTTTTGCAGAGCCCGGGTGCACATTTCTTCCATGAATCAGAAGCTTTGCGCCTGCCGCATTAAAGTTTTCATACTCCAGCTCACCAAGTGCACCACCATCCACCGTGTATGCAAAATCCGCACCAAATCCTGCCACATCAAAGTAGTCTGCACCACGACCGATTTCCTCATCCGGTGTAAATCCAATGCAGATTTTTCCATGCTTTTCTTCCGGATGATTCATGAAATAGGCAGCCATTGCCATAATCTCAGCAATCCCGGCCTTGTCATCCGCCCCAAGTAAGGTCGTTCCGTCTGTTACGATAAGAGTTTCTCCGCAAAGCCCGGCAAGCTCCGGAAAATCTTTTGTGGAAAGCCGGATATCTTTTTCTTCATTCAGCAGAAGATCCTTTCCATCATAGTTATCTACCAGATGTGCCTTAATATTTGCACCACTTACCGCCGGTGAGGTATCCATATGAGCAACAAAACCAAGTGCTGCCTTAGCTTCACACCCTTCACTCGCAGGAATGGAAGCGTACACATAACAATGCTCCGTATCATAGCGTACATCACGGATACCAAGCTCCTTAAGCTCCGTTACAAGCTGTTTTGCAAGCGCATGCTGGCACTCCGTGCTCGGAGCAGACTCCGACTCCTCACAGGAAGCTGTATCAAAGCTCACATAGCGTAAAAAATTTTCAATCACCTTACTCATCTGCTTTTCCTTTCTTTCTACTCCTGAAGGCCAAAATAAGCTACATGACAATAGCCGTTATCAGCAAGACAGTTTGCGGCAATCTCGCTTTGTGCTCCTGCCTCGCAAAATAAGAGCAGAAGCTTATCTCGTTCCTTTTCAAGTATATATGGATTTTCTAAAATTCGGAGCATCGGAATCCAAACTGCCCCTATTACGGTTTCGGTAAGCTCCTTTTGCCCTACATTAATCACAAAGACCTCTTTTGCATCCGCAAGAAGCCGTTCTGCCTCTTTTCTGCCAAGCTTCACCGCTTCCCTGAAGGACTTTCCCTGAATTTCAGGCACGCGCATGGAAGGCTTCAAAAGACGCTCCAAAAACAGCTCTGCATCCTTTTCTGAGACCGGTCCCGTCATGTCAAATAAAACTTCTCCTGTCTCGCCGTCCCGTACCTCCACAGCCTCCATAATGCCTTTCACATACATCTGGGCCACATGCATCACACAGGTTCCGCAGTCAAACAGGTCCTTCAGCTTCATTGCGGCGGACCAGTCAGACTCGTCCGCCTCCTTTATAACTTTTCCTAAAATACCGTGAAGTATTCTTGCCGCCGCACGACGCTCCAGGCGCTTTTTTGCAAAAATGTCCTCCTGCTCATAAAGCCACCCTTCCGTTCTTCCCTGTATAAAAAACTGCTCGCGCGTATAGCCCCTCTCTATAAATAGCTTTGTAAAAATCAGCTCTAAAAATTGCTTTATCGTAATTCCTGCCACTTCGTTTCCGAAAGTATGAATGACATTATTCATACGGAACAACCCGTACCGTTACGCTATCACAGGCTTCAAGCTCATTTACCGCAAATACTCCGGTTTCGTTTTTGCTCGTTTCACCGGTCCAAAGATCCGTCACGTGATATGCCTTCGCTTCGGCAAATGCCTTCACAGCCTTCAGCTTTTTACCGAGTTTATCCAAAATCTGTGCTACACTCACCTGGAAACTACCGGACTTTTTCTCCTCACTGACATTGATAAAGGAAATTGCAACGCTTCCGTCTGCCAATGGCTTTACAAGGATATCCACACGGTCATTATTTCGCAGATAGGTTGTATCCGGGTTTTCTACCGTAAGAATTCCGGCCTCTGTTCCCCTCTGCCTCAAAAAGCTTGCCACACGCTTTGCCTGAACTCCAAGTGCATCCTGATTCAGCGCAATCATAGCCTTGTTGGCAATGATACTCCAAAGCGCATCTCCCTTTTGAACACGACGAAGGTCAAGCCCTAACATCAGCGGTGCATTCATCATACACCACATGGTCATATGCGTTTTATACATCGTCTCCGTCAGACCGTTCATTCCGACCATCAGCATATCCGGGTCATTCCAGCCCTTATCCGGACCGGAAAACTCGTCCATAATGACTGCTTTATTGTACTGGGTCGTAACACTCGGCGTATAATCGTCTGTCCATGCACCATAGCCCGGATCTCCATCCGCACCAACACGGAACGTAATGTCATTTAAAATACGCCAGGAGTCACCTACCTTATAGCCCCAGTTTTGAGGCTGTGTCTTCCCCCACTCACAGATGGAGAAAATAATATCATGGTCCGGCTTTACATGATTTAAGCCTTCAAGCAATGCAGCATATGAGCTTAGCGTATTTTCCTGTCTTCTGTGATTCATGAGACGAACCTTGTTCTGTCCCTTCTTTAAATGAAGCATAATCGGCTTGGAATCAATAAAGCTTTCCGGACCGCCCGAAGACATAACAAAATCATCATACACAAGCTCTGCCGAAGCACCCTCTCCGACCGCAACCTGCAGCCAGCTTCCGGTTCCGATTTCTGCTGACGTTGCATAATTTACCGTAAGCTCATAAGCTCCATCCTTTGGCACCTCAACCGTAAATACCAGCTCACCGCTCAGTGCACCAACCGGAGACGGACCCGGGCCGGTTCCGTCTAACGTGCCGATACCGGTAACATAATCCTCTTTCTTTTCAGCTCCGACACCGGTCAGCTCGCCGTCTTTTACCGCAGAGAATTCCTTGCAGAATACTCCGTCAGCCACCTTAATGCTACGAAGCTTCGGTGCATATACATAACGTGCATTGGAAGCCTTCGAGAAGGTTGCGTTATCCCACAGATAATAGCAGTTATCTACCTTTAAGAAATCCACGCCCCAATCCACATACGACTGTGCATCCGTTTCCTCATGTCCACAGGTTCCTACAAAAGCACCGGCACAAAGATTCGTTCCGATATCATTGTACATACCGAATTTCAGACCTCTCTCATGGATATAGTCCGAAAGAGCCCTGAATCCGCTCGGGAACTTCTGCTCCTCATTGGACAGCTTTCCTTCCACACGAATCGGCTTATAGCAACCGTCATCCAGCACAACATACTGATATCCAAGCTGATCCAGCTCCAGCTCTACCAGCTTGTCTGCCATTGCTTTTGTCAGCTGCTCCGTGTTACCGCTTCCGAATGCATTCCAGCTGTTCCAGCCCATTGCCGGTAAATGTCCTTTCTTTTTCTGAAGCAGAGGCCTTCCGGTTTCGAACGAATCAAAGTGGTATTCCCTCTT
>CALZBV010000137.1 GCA_945622055.1 uncultured Clostridia bacterium | reverse complement strand
CCAGCGTTTGTTGCCCGCAGTGCCGCTGGCTGTGCAGCAGGCCACGGTGCAGCAGCAGTCGGCAGAAATCCGGGTGCAAAGGGAAACATCATGTCTACCATGCTGCTTGGACAGGCAGTTGCAGAGACCACCGGTCTTTATGGTTTTGCGGTAGCAATCATCCTTCTGTTCGCAAACCCGCTTCTTGGTAAGCTGTGATAAGGAAAGACAAAAAATCATAAAGGAGGCCGGAACGTGAGCGGATCAGTGACCGTATTTGGGAGACTTGCCTTTTTTGCAAAAGAGGCAGAGCCTAAAATGGAGGGTTACATTTTCGGACTGACACCACAGCTGCTTTTGGATGCGCTCATTCTGCTGCTTGCCGTTGGATTTATGTTCTTTCTGCTGTCCTATCTTCTGTTTAACCCTGCGCGTGACCTTCTCAATAAGCGCAGAGAGCTGATTAGGAAGAATATGGAGGATGCAGCAAAGGAACGTACGGATGCCATAAATTTTAAGGCTGAATACGACGAAAAGTTAAAGAATGCAGAGAAAGAAGCAGAGGCAATTTTAAGCGAAGGACGCAAAAAGGCGTTAAAGCGTGAGGACGAAATTGTAGCAGAGGCAAAGGCGGAGGCAGCTCGTATTATGGAGCGTGCAGACCGCGAAATCGAGCTGGAAAAGAGTAAGATGAAGGACGAGGTAAAGCAGGAAATGGTGGCAGTTGCTACCGTGATGGCAGGAAAGTTTGTTGCAGCCTCGTTGAGTGACGAACAGCAGGCGAAGTTAATTGACGATGCTTTGAATGAAATGGGTGATGATACATGGCGAAGTTAGCAGCAGACAGATATGCGGAAGCTTTATTTGAGCTGGCAGCGGAGCAGGGCGGTATCGGGGAGCTTGCGGAGCAGGTAAAGCTTGCAGAGCAGGCATTTGCCGCAAATCCGGAGTTCTTGGAGCTCCTTACGCACCCGAAGGTAACCAGGGAAGAAAAGCATGCCGTGATTGAAAATGTATTCGGCGGACGTTTTGATGAGCGCCTGACCGGACTTTTGGCTGTTATCGTTGACAAGGGACGCTGCGCGGAGATACCGGAAGTGTTTGCGTTATTTTTGGATAAGGTATGCGAACACCTTAAAATCGGTAAGGCAAGCGTAACCTCAGCAACAGAACTGACTGCCGCACAGAAAAAGCGGATTGAAGAAAAGCTTCTGTCCCAGACAGAATATGAGAGCTTTGAGATAACCTACAGCGTTGACCCGGCACTAATCGGGGGTATGGTACTCCGCATCAGAGACCGTGTGGTAGACGCAAGCATCAAATCAAAGCTTTCCAGGATGGCAAGGAATCTTTCAGCGATTCAGCTGTCCGGTACGAACTAAATTACGTTTAGAAAGAAGGTGCTTTACCCTTGAATTTAAGACCGGAGGAAATCAGTTCCGTCATAAAAGAACAAATCAAGAATTACAGTACGAAGCTTGAAGTGTCCGATGTCGGTACGGTAATCCAGGTAGCAGATGGTATCGCAAGAATCCATGGATTGCAGAAGGCAATGCAGGGCGAGCTTCTGGAGTTTCCGGGCGAGGTTTACGGTATGGTATTAAACCTCGAGGAGGACAATGTTGGTGCAGTACTTCTTGGCGACATGGGCAACATCAGCGAAGGTGATACCGTAAAAACTACCGGCAGGGTAGTTGAGGTGCCGGTTGGTGACGCATTGCTCGGACGAGTTGTAAATGCACTCGGACAGCCTATCGACGGCAAGGGTCCGATTGAGACAACAAAATACCGCCAGATTGAGCGAGTAGCATCCGGCGTTATTTCCAGAAAATCAGTAAATACACCGCTTCAGACCGGTATTAAGGCAATCGACTCCATGGTGCCGATCGGAAGAGGACAGCGAGAGCTGATTATCGGTGACAGACAGACCGGTAAAACGGCTATTGCAATTGACACCATTATCAACCAGAAGGGACAGAATGTTAAGTGTATCTACGTAGCAATCGGCCAGAAGGCTTCTACCGTTGCAACGATTGTATCCACGCTCGAAGAGTATGGTGCAATGGATTACACGACGATCGTTGCGGCAACAGCAAGTGAGCTTGCACCGTTACAGTACATCGCTCCTTATTCGGGCTGTGCAATCGGTGAGGAATGGATGGAAAATGGTGAGGACGTATTGGTTGTGTATGATGATTTAAGTAAGCATGCAACCGCATACCGTACACTTTCCCTGCTGCTTAAGCGTCCGCCGGGACGTGAGGCATATCCGGGTGATGTATTCTACTTACATTCCCGTCTGCTCGAGCGTGCCGCAAGACTTTCCGATGCACTTGGCGGAGGTTCCCTTACGGCGCTTCCGATTATCGAAACCCAGGCAGGTGATGTATCGGCTTACATTCCGACCAATGTAATTTCCATTACGGACGGTCAGATTTACCTTGAAACCGAGATGTTTAACTCCGGCTTCCGTCCGGCGGTAAACCCGGGACTTTCCGTATCCCGTGTAGGTGGTTCCGCACAGATTAAGGCAATGAAGAAGATTGCAGGTCCGATTCGTATCGACCTTGCGCAGTACCGTGAGCTTGCTTCCTTTGCTCAGTTCGGCTCCGACCTTGATGCAGACACGAAGGAAAAGCTTGCACAGGGCGAACGTATCCGCGAAGCCTTAAAGCAGCCGCAGTATAAGCCTATGCCGGTGGAAAAGCAGATTATCATTATTTATGCGGCAACGAAGAAGTATCTTCTCGACATCGAGGTTTCCGATGTACTCAGATTCGAGAAGGAGCTGTTTGAATTTATAGACACGAAATATCCGGAGCTTCCGGAGAGCATCCGTACGGAAAAGCAGCTGACCGAGGAGATTGAGGCGAAGTTAATTTCCGTAATTGAGGAGTTCAAGAAGGAATTTAAAAAATAAGCGCGCGCGAAAGAAAGTGTAGGTGATACGTTATGGCATCCATGCGTGATATCAAACGACGCAAGGAAAGTATACAAAGCACAGGGCAGATTACGAAGGCAATGAAGCTTGTTGCTACCGTAAAGCTGCAAAAAGCAAAAGCGCGTGCGGAGGACTCGCAGCCTTACTTTAAGGCCATGTACGACGCAGTCAGATCCATTTTAAGAAAATCATCGAACCTGAATCATCCGTACTTACAGGCGGAGGGCAGCGGTAAGAAGGGAATCATCCTGATTACCTCGAACCGTGGTCTTGCCGGTGGTTATAACTCCAATGTAATAAAGCTTGTAACCGGAAGCGGAATGAAGAAGGAGGACGTTGTTATTTATGCGGTAGGAAGAAAGGGCCGTGACGGTCTGGCAAGAAGAGGCTATACGATTGCGGAGGACTATTCCGAGGCAATCAATGAGCCGCTGTTTTCCGATGCTTCCGAGATTGGAAGAAGAGTACTTTCGGATTTTTCGGAGGGAAAGATTGGAGAGATTTACCTTGCCTATACGGAGTTTAAGAATACCGTAAGCCACATTCCGACCATGCTTCGCCTGTTGCCGGTTGATTTTAGCGGCGATAACGAGGTGGTGGAGACCCAGGATGCCCTGATTCCGATGAACTATGAGCCTGAGGCTGAGGAAGCGTTGGAGCTTATTATTCCGAAATATGTGAATAGCCTGATTTACGGCGGTCTGGTGCAGTCTCTGGCAAGTGAAAACGGTGCCAGAATGCAGGCAATGGATTCCGCAACAAACAACGCAGACGAGATGATTTCCGATTTGGGACTGAAGTACAACAGAGCCCGCCAGAGTTCCATTACGCAGGAATTAACCGAAATTATCGCAGGCGCAAATGCAATCAGTTAATGAAAAGGAGTGAAAAAAGTTGGCAGAAACAAAGCTTGGAAAAATCACTCAGATTATCGGTGCAGTTATCGACGTTAAGTTTCTGGAAGGCTGTCTTCCGGAGATTTACGAGGCAATAAAGATTACCAGAACGAATGGAGAAAAGCTTGTAGTTGAAGTAGCACAGCATCTCGGAGACGATACGGTCCGCTGTATCGCAATGGGACCGACCGACGGACTTGTTCGCGGAATGGATGCACTTGCAACCGGAGCTCCGATTTCTGTTCCGGTAGGCGAAAATACCCTCGGACGTATGTTTAACGTACTTGGTGATCCGATTGATGAAAAGCCGGCTCCGGAAGGAGTTGAGTATTATCCGATTCACAGACCTGCTCCGAAGTTTGAAGAGCAGTCCACACAGACCGAAATGTTAGAGACCGGTATTAAGGTCGTTGACCTTCTGTGTCCATACCAGAAGGGTGGTAAGATCGGTCTGTTCGGTGGTGCCGGTGTAGGTAAGACGGTTCTGATTCAGGAGCTGATTACCAACATTGCAACGGAGCACGGTGGATATTCCGTATTCACGGGCGTTGGTGAGCGCACCCGTGAAGGAAATGACCTTTACTACGAAATGATTGAATCCGGTGTTATAGAGAAGACGACCATGGTGTTCGGTCAGATGAATGAGCCGCCGGGATCCAGAATGAGAGTTGGTCTTACCGGTCTTACGATGGCGGAGTACTTCCGTGATCAGTCAGGAAAGGATGTCCTGCTCTTTATCGATAACATCTTCCGTTTTACCCAGGCGGGCTCTGAGGTTTCCGCACTGCTCGGACGTATGCCGTCCGCAGTAGGTTACCAGCCGACCCTGCAGACCGAGATGGGTGCGCTTCAGGAGCGTATTACTTCTACAAAGAACGGTTCCATTACCTCCGTACAGGCAGTTTACGTGCCGGCGGATGACCTTACGGACCCGGCTCCGGCAACTACCTTCGCACATCTTGATGCAACCACGGTTCTTTCCCGTTCCATCGTAGAGCTTGGTATTTATCCTGCAGTAGATCCGCTTGAGTCTACCTCACGTATCCTTGACCCGCGTATTGTAGGTGAGGAGCACTACAAGGTTGCCCGCGGAGTTCAGGAAATCTTACAGAAGTACAAGGAATTACAGGATATCATTGCAATTCTCGGTATGGACGAGCTTTCTGAGGACGATAAGCTTTTGGTAGCAAGAGCAAGAAAGGTACAGCGTTTCCTTTCCCAGCCGTTCCATGTTGCGGAGCAGTTTACGGGTCTTCCGGGACGTTATGTACCGATTTCCGAGACGATTCAGGGCTTCAAGGAGATTCTGGAAGGAAAGCACGATGATATTCCGGAGAGCTTCTTCCTGAATGCCGGCAACATTGACGACGTTCTGGAAAGAGTCAATAAGAAGTAAGGTGGCTTTGCACGGAAGGGAGAAACTATGGCAGATACAGGAAAGCTGTTTCGTTTAAAAATAATTTCTCCGGACAGAATCTTCTACGATGCTGATGTGGAAATGGTAGAGCTTCGGACAACGGAGGGCGAGATGGGTGTGTTAAAGGGTCACATTCCGCTGACCGCCATTTTGGTTCCGGGTGTTTTAAACATCAAAGGAAGTGCAGAGGGCGACAGACAGGCTGCAATGCATTCCGGTTTTGTAGAAATTATGCAGGACCATGTCACCATTCTCGCAGAGTCGTGCGAGTGGCCGGAAGAGATTGACATAAACCGCGCAAAAGAAGCGCAAATCCGGGCAGAGAGACGCTTAAAGAGCGGCGATGCTTCGATTAATATTGCCAGAGCGGAATTGGCACTGCGCCGTTCCCTGATTCGAATTGAGCTGGCAGAAAAAAGAATGTAGGACCTTCCCCACGCAGCAGTATGCGGCGTGGGGTTTTCTTTTTGATTTGCGTGGCGCATGAAAGGGAGAGACTTCTGCCGTGGAATAGTTTCTTGTCTCGTACTCCGGATGAAGACTTTCTAATTACTCCGCCAAATATATGAGGTAGGCACGCAACCGGTCTTATGCGGCATCCATGCCTTATGGCGACCTCGCCCGGACGTCCTGTCCGGGCGTTGCTATTATGGAGCGGAGTAATAAGAAAGTCTAACATCCTACACTGAATTCAAAGAAAGTACCCCCTGCACGGTGATTTTCAAAACGTCACAACAAGAGACGGGCGGAATGGAAAAAGGGGCGACAGCCCTTGTACTTGTGCGAGAATGAGAAGCAGTCCGGAAGGCAATCTATATTTACAAAAATGATTTTAACAACACATATTTTGATGAATTTGCAAAAAGTGTTTTGTTAAAATGTATTTTGAGATTATTTGCTTCAAAGAAGAAATGGAATAAAACATATAAATATTTTGGAATTTATGAAAGAAGGTAAAAAGTTTTAATCGATATGCAATTATAAATGCAACAACGAGGAAAATTGTTATTGTCCGGATAACAGCAAAATGAATATTTGATTTGACGTTACAGACTAAAGTATCGGTTAATACACTTAACAACGAATTGATAATTGATTTTTCCGGAAAATCTGAAATAATGGAATTGTAAGCTTACAAATTATTATTTTGGAGGCATATTATGTATTTAAAAATCGGATTTATTATCAAGAGATTACGTATGGAAAACAATGTAACACAAGATACGCTTGCAAATGCGGTCGGCGTAACTCCGCAGGCAATTTCCCGTTGGGAGTCGGAAGGTTCCCTTGGTTAAAGATACTACACCACAACTCACGCTTACATGGTATTGCAAGAAAACAACTTTTTGATGAATATATAAAGAAGCACTGTCAACATCCCCTTTGAAGATGGCGACAGAGCTTCTTTGTTTTTTCGGGACAAGGATGGAAAACCGGAAAGGTCGGTTTGTGTGTCTGCGGACCGGAAAATGAGGGGGAATCCAAAGGGGGCAACGCCCCTCTTTGGCACACGGACTTTGCTTGCAAAGTCTAGTATGCAGCTAAATAAATAACTAGCCAAACTATTGCAAATATGCTATAATCA
>CALZBV010000136.1 GCA_945622055.1 uncultured Clostridia bacterium | reverse complement strand
CCTCTTTGAACGATTTGTCGACGGGAATAAGCCCTACGTTACCGCAGTAGACCAAGGGGTTTCCAAGATACCTTTTATCAAAGAAAACCGAACCGTTGACGGTTGGAATACCCATCCTGTTGCCGTAATCACGTACGCCGGCAACCACCCCCTTCACCACTCTGCGCGGATGAAGGACGCCATTGGGAACTTCCGAAGAATCAAGCTGAGGAGGCGCAAAACAGAAGACGTCGGTATTGCAAATGGGCTTCGCCCCCATTCCTGTTCCCATAGGATCTCGGATTACGCCGCCAATACCGGTGTTAGCCCCGCCGTATGGTTCAAGAGCGCTGGGGTGGTTATGAGTTTCAACTTTGAAGCAAACGTTATATTCATCGTCGAACTTGACAACGCCCGCGTTATCCTCGAAAACGCTGACGCAAAAATCGTTCTCACCCAGATTTTCTCGAATTTTAACGGTTGAGGCAAAACCATTACACCCTTCATAACACTCTTCATCAGACAATCTTCTAACTTACATTTATCAATTATTAACTCATATACAGTGTTCTTGCATTTCTTTTTATTTATGCCAAGTCCACTCGTCATATTGCCCTGTGGGTCAATATCAATGGCTAACACTTTTTTATCCTTCTCAGCCAAACAGGCAGCAAGATTTATTGCTGTGGTAGTTTTTCCTACACCGCCCTTTTGGTTAGCCACCGCAATAATTCGTCCCATATCATCACCCTTTCTATGGTTTTCATTTTTCAGATATATATTACCTATGAATATAAGAAATCACTGATATTTACTGTAGCTTTAAAATCTCCATGATACAGACGTTCTTTAATACGAATACTGCATCCGGAAATCTTTATCAAAGAATCTACATAATAAGATACGTTCTCTTTCTATCATAACATATTTTTTTAAAAATTACTATATCTGAAATAAATGTTTCACGTGAAACATTGAAAAAGGCAATGTAATTAAACATTGCCAAAACCAAATTCATATATCTAAGAAAGCACTGATTAATTCAGTGCTTTCTTGAAAGCCTCCGGCGGATCGCACGAATTTGCAGTAGAAATTATAGCTTCGCTACGCAAATTCGGCGTGGAAACGCTTTCATCAGCGTTTTCCTAAAAGCAAAAACCATAATTAAGAAATATCTACAAAATTATGTTTGATTGCATATACCGCAGCCTGCGTACGGTCCGAAACATCTATTTTCTTAAAAATATGTGATACATGATTTTTTACTGTTTTTTCACTAATACTCATTTTGTTACCGATTTCCTTATTGCAAAGTCCTTCGGCAATATAACAGAGAACTTCGATTTCTCTGGAAGACAGAAGCGTATCTTTTTCCAGCTTTTCTTTCTTTATTTCTTTTTCATAAACGCGTTCTTTAAGGAATGGAACCATGATAGGGTCAATATAGTTACTTCCATTATAGACCGAATGAATTGCTGTTCTTAATGTGGACGAATCTGAATCCTTTAAAACATAACCGCAAGCTCCTGCATCCATGGATTGAAATAAGTATGCGGCATCATTATGGATAGTTAAAATTAATACCTTTTGATTCCAGCCCTGTTTCTTTATCTCTTCCAAAACCTGAATTCCACTCATTACAGGCATATCAAGGTCAAGAAGTACCAGATCCGGAGCTAACGTGCGAATCTGATGGATGCATTCCTGTCCATTTCGTGCTTCGCCAACCACATTCAGCATTGGATCCAACTCCAGTAATTGTTTCAAACCTTCGCGTACGACGGAATGATCATCCGCAAGCAAAAGACTAATCTGATTCATTCTTTTTCTCCTTTCCGAAAGTATATGGAACCCTTACATCAACAGATGTTCCCTTCCCCGCTGCTGAAGTAATGTTAATTGTTCCTTGTAATAAATGAACTCTTTCCTTCATAAAAGAAATACCAAAATGTTTATCAGAATCATAATTCTTATTCCCATCATCTGAAGCAAACCCAACTCCGTTGTCGGATATACACAAATGAGCAGTTTTCTCCTCAAAAGAAAGAGATACTTTCATTTTTGTAGCATTTGAATGAAGCACTACATTACTGACAGCCTCTTGAAATACACGGTATATTGTCAGCTTCCAAATCGGAAGAAGCTCCGGTTCCTTGCCGGTAATCGAAATTTCAGAAGTAATGCTTCTTGTCTTCTGTGTTTGAAGACAAAATGCTTCTATTGAAGAAGAGAGATTGTTTTGCAAATTAAGAGGACGAAGATTAAAAATCACATCGCGGATTTCATTGATAATTGATTTTGTTAACTCAATCATCTTTTGAAGCTCAAGCTTTACCCGGACGGAATCCGTATCCATTAATAACAGACAAAACTCTGTTTTATGCACAAGTCCGGTCATTGTCTGAACCACGGAATCATGTAGCTCCGCAGCTATACGGTTTCGGTCATTTTCCTGGGATTCTAAAAGCTGTATATTATTATCTGTAATGGAAGAAGCATCAGCGTTAACAGCGTTTTCTTTTATTGCCCCTTCCTTTGCCACTTCTTCCTTTGCCACTTCTTCCTTTGCTGCCTCTTCCTTTGCCGCTTCTTCCTTTGCCGCTTCTTCCTTTTGCTTTTCCGCCAATATTTGTCGAATCGCTTCAAAATTTTGTTTCTTTTGTTTGTAGGAAGCTAGTTTTTTCTGAAGAGAATCAAGGGAAATCTGTATTTGCTGTTTTTGTAACAAAAGCTCACGATTATCTTCCTTATCCTCTAAAACACCAATCGGTGAGAAGAAATACAAATTTTCATCAACCTTTTCTGTTAATCCAACTTCGATTTCACGAAGTCTTTGCTCTAAGCTTTGCGTTTCAGCAATAATTGAAGAGAGTTCCCCTTCTCCTTCTGATTCCAACTCTACCAAAAACGCAAGAAGGGTTTCTATCTGATTTTTGTTTTCTTCCGCCATAATGCACCTCCGAACCAAAATCTACATCGCATTGTCTTATCCACTTTTCTGTGGATAATCGGTGAAAAACCGCATTCTTTTGTGAATAACTTTTAATTATATTACTCAAAAATCAAATCAAAGGCTGCTTCTGAGGCTTCCCCTGTCCTCTTGGATACTTTGAAGGCGTAGACTTTTCTTTTTTGATAAATACAAAGGTGCGCTCAATCTCGGTTTCCGGTAATCTATAGTGCTTTGTTTTCAGTTTTCCTCCGGATAAAATATGAACAGCCTTCTCTGCTTCTTTACATTCTTCCTCACAATCGCCTGCTTTATAAGATAGAAAGGTTCCTCCGCACTTTACGAATGGAATGCAGTACTCTGATAAAGTATTTAATCTCGCAACCGCACGCGAAACACAGAAATCAAACTGCTCTCTATACTCAGCTTTTCTTGCTGCTTCCTCCGCGCGAGCATGTACCGCAGTAATTTTTTTCAGGTCCAAAAGCTCAATCACACGATTTAAAAATGCAATCCGCTTGTTTAAGGAATCCATCAACACAAATTCAGCATCGGGGAATGCAATTTTCAATGGAATACCGGGAAAACCGGCTCCCGTTCCAAGATCCAGAATTTTTTTCTCATGAAAGGAAATCCCAGCCATTACAGGCAGAAGACTGTCCAGAAAATGCTTTTGGAGAACCTCCTCATATTCGGTAATGGCAGTCAGGTTCATTACCTGGTTCTGCTCAATCAAATACTCATAATACCGCTCAAATTGCTCCTGCTGTTTTTCATTCAGTGAAATTCCAAGCTTCTCGGCCCCGCGTAAAAGTATTGTATTATCCCGCATGCTGCCTCCTTATTTTCTTCCAAGATAAACCAGTAGCACAGAAATATCTGCCGGTGATACACCGGAAATTCTGGATGCTTGTCCGACATTTTCCGGTCGTACCTGCTTTAATTTTTGCCTTGCTTCAATTCGAATCGAAGGAATCTCATCATAATCAATATCAGCAGGAATTCTCTTCTTTTCCATTTTCTTAAACTGGGCAACCTGACTCATCTGTCGTTTTATATAGCCCTCGTACTTTAATTCGATTTCTACCTGTTCCGTAACCTCTTCAGGAAGCGGCATTCGTTCTTTATCAATTGGCGAAAGCATTTCATAAGAGAGCTCCGGACGCGTTATCAGCTCTGCAAGCGAACTTCCGGATTTCAGAGGTGTACTGCCAAGGTTCACCAAAAGCTCCTGTACTTCCTTTGTTGCACCAACCGGAGTTGCTTTGACGCGCTCAATTTCCTTTTCAATCATGGATTTTTTCGCAAGAAGGTGCTGATATCTCTCCTCACTGATTAATCCAACCTCATATCCCTTTTCCGTTAAACGCAAATCCGCATTGTCCTGACGTAAAATCAGGCGATATTCCGCTCTTGAAGTCATCATTCGATATGGCTCATGCGTTTCCTTCGTTACAAGATCATCAATCAAAACGCCGATATATGCTTCGGAACGGTCTAAAATAAGCGGTTCCTTTCCGGAAAGCTTTCGTGCTGCGTTGATTCCGGCAATTAAACCCTGCGCCGCCGCTTCTTCATATCCGGAGCTTCCGTTGAATTGTCCGCCACTGAACAATCCGCTGATTTTTTTAAACTCCAGACTCGGCTTTAGCTGCATTGGATTGATACAGTCATACTCAATGGCATATGCATTTTTAACAATGCGTGCATGTTCCATTCCCTTTACGGAACGGTACATTTCCACCTGGACATCCTCCGGAAGTGAGCTGGACATTCCTGCAATATACATTTCATTTGTGTATGTACCCTCCGGCTCAATAAATATCTGATGACGGTCCTTATCCGCAAATTTCATTACTTTGTCCTCGATGGACGGACAATAACGGGGACCGGTACCATGAATTTCTCCGGAATACAAAGGAGAACGATCGATATTTTTCCTAATTATCTCGTGGGTTTTTTCGTTCGTATATGCCAGCCAGCAGGAAACCTGCGGTTTTGTTAGTGCCTCCGGATCTGTAGTAAAAGAGAAAGGAACGACCTTTTCATCTCCAAACTGTTCTTCCATGACGGAAAAATCAATTGAACGTTTATCAATACGTGCAGGTGTTCCGGTTTTAAAGCGGTACATCTCAATTCCATGTGCAATCAGACTATCCGTTAAATGGTTTGCAGCCGGAAGACCGTTTGGTCCGGTATACTGACTGACGTCACCGTAAATACAACGAGCTTTTAGGTAGACACCGGTACAAAGAACAGCTGCCCTGCAGGGATAAATCGCTCCGGATACTGTTTTGACTCCGGTAATACAGTCGTCTTTTGTAATAATCTCCGCTACTTCTGCCTGACGGATTGTAAGATTCTCGGTACTTTCAAGTACGCGGCGCATCTCACCGGAATAATCGCGTTTATCTGCCTGTGCACGCAGCGAATGAACCGCAGGTCCTTTGGAACGGTTCAGCATCTTCGACTGAATATATGTTTTATCGATGTTTTTTCCCATTTCACCGCCAAGTGCATCAATTTCACGCACCAGATGTCCCTTCGACGTGCCGCCAATATTCGGATTACAAGGCATCAGTGCAATACTGTCTGTACTTACGGTAAACAAAATCGTACGAAAGGACAATCTTGCACAGGCAAGAGCCGCTTCACAGCCGGCATGTCCGGCACCAACAACGGCGATATCATATTCCTCATAAATGTGTTCCATATCTATCCTCCAAAACAAAATTCCATGTTTATTTTCCCATACAGAATTCACGGAATATTGTATTTACCAAATCCTCATCTACCGATTCTCCGGTAATTTCTCCCAGACTTTCATACGCCTGCATCAAATCAATTGAGAAAAAATCCTCCGGAAGGCCTGCCTCTATGCTTTCCATTACCTTCAAAAGTGCATCATTTGCATTTTGCAACGCCTGTTTCTGGCGCTCTCCGGTAATGTAATATTCCTCGTTATAGGATATCTCCTTTTGAAAAAACATCTGTTCAATTGTCTCATATACTTCATCAATTCCTGCTTCTGTTTTCGCAGAAATTGAAATCACACGACAACCTGTTTTTTCTTCTAATTCCTTACTGCTACTCTGTTCCAGAAGGTCTGTTTTATTTGCTAAAATCAATACCTTTTTCTCTTTCAGTCCGGAAAGAATCTCCTCATCCTCTTTTGAAAGACCACACACTGCATCAACCAGATAAAGAATCAAATCGGCATCGTTTGCAGCCTGTTTTGCTTTTTCGACTCCGATTTGTTCTACCGCATCCTCTGTAGTACGAATTCCTGCAGTGTCAATCAGGGAAAGTGAAATTCCGCGAATTACTACCGTTTCTTCGATGGTATCTCTCGTTGTTCCGGCAATATCCGTTACAATTGCACGTTCTTCTCCGGCAAAAACATTCATCAGGGAAGATTTTCCGACATTCGGCTTACCCAAAATAACCGTTCGGACTCCTTCCTTTAATAATCTTCCGGTTTCTGCGGAAATAATCAGCCGGTTCAGACGGTTTCTGATTTCAATTATACTCTTTTTTAGTTCATCTGTAAAACCTTCTAAAGAAATATGTTCCGGATCATCCAGTGCAGCCTCAATCAGGGCTGTATGCCGAATCAATTTTTCCCGGATTTCGGATATTTCTTTTTTTACACTTCCCTGAAGTTTGGAAACTGAGCTTTTTAATGCCAGATCACTTTTTGCACGGATAACCTCCATAACTGCTTCCGCTTTAGAAAGATCAATTCGTCCATTTAAAAAGGCACGTTTCGTAAATTCTCCCGGCTCCGCCATTTTAGCACCATGACATAATACCGTATTTAATACTTTTTTTGTAACCAGAAGTCCTCCGTGACAATTGATTTCTGCTACATCCTCTGCCGTATAGGTGTGAGGAGCCCTCATAACAGACACCAGAACTTCATCTATTACCTCATCTCCATTTACGATAAAGC
>CALZBV010000135.1 GCA_945622055.1 uncultured Clostridia bacterium | reverse complement strand
CTGCCTGCTCATAGCAGCATGTCAGAAGCTCCTCCTCATGCAAAAGACGATACATCTGCAGGCTGCCGGCCGGCAGATAGCGGTTTCCCTTCGCATCCAGCAGAAGAATCCCCGCATCCTCGGTATAAATACCAAGATACGCCACTCCCTGCTCAAACGGTACAATCGTATCACTTTCTTCTTCCTTATGCCGTACGGAAACTGCTACCATTTCCGGATTTCCGCATTCCATACAGTAGGTAAATAAAAGTCCCGGAAGCGTCTGGGCAAGCTCTGCATCTACCGGACAATTATGCAAAATCTCCGCATACACAATTGCAAGATTCCTGTCAATTCTCCCCGCCTTCATGGAAGCTACGGCATACTGCTCAATCCGCTTCAGATAGGTCCGGTAAAATGACCCCATATCGTTTTTGTTGCGCACCACATATGCATATAAAAACGCCCGGTATGGCTCCTTCAACTCATCTCCGTAAATAAAATACATCAATACGGACTGATCCAGCTGTTTTTGAAGTGAACAGCCACACGTATATATGTAATATTCCTGCAGCTTTTCCAGCCGAATCCGTGCCGCACAGCCCTCTGCAAAATAGCAGTGGTATTTTTCCTCATGCACATCGTCTGCAATCAAAAGCGTGCAAAGCACGCGAAGCACATCCCGCTGTCCAAACTGCTCATACCCTTTTTCAAAACACCGGATCAGAAGCCTTCCGGGTTGCTTTGTCTGCGGTGCTAAAAGCGCACACTGTAAAAGCGCTTCCTTCTTCAGAATCCGTCTGCGGAGCGCAAACCAGAGAACCTGCTGTTCAAACGCCGAAAGCTCCCTAATCAGTGACGGATCCTCGTTCCATAAAAGCAGTACCTCGAAATAAAGTAACGGACTGCGCTGCCCCAGGGCAAAGCTCTGCTTAAGCTGTGCCAGATGTGCACTCTTACTGTTTTCCTTCCGTTTATCGGTATACAGATGGAACCAAAGCAGCAGGCTGCTCTCCTGAAAACGCCGGGAAAGCTCCCCAATCTTTTCCGCATAAAAGCTTACGCCCTCTGCGCTCTTCTGTCGCATTGCTTCTATGTAGTAAAGTGCCCCAAGAAGCTCCGGGTCCATACGTCCCTGCTCCCGTTCTGCCGTAAGCAGTGCTATCTCACTCTCCGCACGGTTCGGCTTTCCTCCGATTAATGCAAGATAGGCACGATACATCCGGTAAAGCATTTCTTTTTTATACGCAACCGGTTCCGGAAAAATGCTTTCCTGGTTACGCACCAGAAGCAGTTCAACCAGGCTCTCCGACTCCGCGATATAGTTTGCAGATTTGCATTTTCCGGTTCGGAAATCAAAATACCGGTCGTATAATTTCAGCTCCGCCTCGTGGAACAGATGCCGCTTTTTTTCCTCTTCTCTCGGGGTTTTCTCACATACGCAGCTGATAGCAATGCAAATCCGCTGCCTTGCGGTTTTCAGGATAAGCTGCCCGAAATAATTCCCTTCCGCAAGCGTTTCTCCATCCACAGCAACCTCAAGCACATAACGCCCTGCATGAAAATTCTCTGCAGTTATTTTTTTCGCGGAAACCATAAAAAAATCTCCCTTTGTTTCCACCGAAATATCTACATGGCCCCAGCCCTCTTTCCGAAGCGTAATCCGCTCCTGCATCGCACGGTTACCCGGCCGGAAAATCAGCGCCGAATGATCCGCACGAATCTGAACCGGAGACTTTTTCTTGCTGTAGACCAAAAATTCCTCCATTGCACAATCCATGGAAGTACTCTGAATCAGCTGACGATACAGTGTCTGTTCCCCGATACGGTCTGCAAGCACCGTCGTTTCAAAGGCCGGTAAACCAAAGACCTTTTTCGCCTCTGCCCAGTTGCTCTGTGCGAGACCCGCAAATTGAAAAAGGTCCCGGATTTCACCCTCTGAACAGACACAGCTCATCGGCATAACACGAATGGTAAACGGAAGCCGGTATTCTCCGCAATCGCTTACCACCGTGACTTCTCCCTTATGTGTCTCGCCTGCTCTCGCATATTCTGCATGAACCACATAATGGATTTCATTTTCCTTTCCGATAAACTGTTTTTCCACAGGAACCAAAAACTCGCTGGAGGAATAAATCACTCCCTTCATCTCGGTCAGCGCGCGATTGTATACGGAAAATTTGCCGCAAAAGGTCTCACCCGCACAAACACTGATAGAAATCGTTTCCTCGGATAACAGCAGCTTTGGCAGCTCATATTCAAATATTCCTTTTGCAATTCGCTCGACTTTGTCCTTCACCTTGGTTCCACCCGTCCGGTTTTTCATCCAAAACCTTGTATTTTATGCTATTTTCTGATTTCGATAAATTCGTTTGTTTCAGAGTCCTGACGATACACACTCTTTCCATCATAGGATACGTAAAAAGCACCTCTCAGACGCGTCCTGCCTCCCGTTACCTCAAATACATTGATGCCGTAGCATTCCTTTGCCATGACAACCGAAGACCAGTCATCCACTTCAAGCTGATACTGCTCCAGCTCCTTCTCGAGACCAAGCTGCGCAGCAGAAAATCCTTTCACAAGCTCTACTGCACGTTCCTTTGTTATCGTCGTATCCCCGGTCTCCTGCTTCTCCGTTGCATCCAACGGGAAGCCCGAAAATTCCGATACTGTCCCGGTTAGCGGGTCATAATAGTACAATCCCCCCGAAAGCTTCTCCACAATCACAAGTGGCTCGTAGGTATTCCCTTCCATGTCATCAATGCAGAACAGATAATAATGCTTCCCGTCAATCGGAAGCTCGTCATTTAACAGCTCCACCTTGTAGACCGAGGTATCAAGGTTCTTCCGTATGAGTTCCTCTGCCTCTCCTCTCGGAAGAAACAAATCCTCCTTAGGCGGCTCAGTTACCTCTGGCTCCTTTGTCGGCTCCGGCACCGGCGTGGCCGTCGGCATTTTCGTCGGCTCCGGTGTTTCCGTCAGCCCCGGTGTCAATGAAACGGTCGGTGACAGGTCCGGAGTATCCTTCCCCTTTTTTTCTTTGTTAAAGTTAAGAATCAGTATTGTGACAAGAATAACCGCTACAATAACCACAATAATCGTAAGCAGATCCGGTCCGGAATCGTTCCTTCTGCTTCCTTTTCTCCCGGAATCAGGTTTTCTTGCAGATGATTTCCTTTTTGCGGATGATTTTCCTCCTCCGGAGGTTCTTCTTTTCTTTGTTTCTGCCATAATCTCCTCCTGTAGCCATCCAATATTCAGTACCGGGAAGCACTGTCTCCCCGGCATCTCCAGTATACCATATTTCTTCAAATTTCGCAACGGCAGAACGGGATTAGTTTGGCAGGATTACCGGTGCTCCTCTCCCACTGTCTGGACCTTCAGCACGTTCGTTACCCCATTTGCTCCGGCTGCAATCACCAGACGGTCCTGCTCCTGTACATAGCCAAAACGCTTTGCACAGGCAACCGCATGATCAAACAATTTTCCCGCATCCGCCTGGTACAGCGCCATTACCGGATAAACGCCCCAGGAAAGGGCAAGCTGATGATACGTTTTTTCGCAGGGAGTTGCTGCAATAATCGGCTGCTGTGGACGGAATTTGGACATTCTTCTTGCGGTGTTTCCATGCATTGTAACCGCAACAATCGCTTTCGCGCCGACATCCTTTGCTGTCGTACAGGCTGCATCACAGATTGCATTCGTCGTATCATTGATATCATTGGTGTAACGCATCTTACGGTAAATATCCATTTCAAAGGCATCGTGCTCTGCCTGCTCTGCAATCTTTGCCATTGCTTCAATGACAAGCTCCGGATGATCGCCTACTGCGGTTTCTCCGGAAAGCATGATTGCGGAGGTCCCGTCAAATACTGCATTGGCAACATCGGTAATCTCGGCTCTGGTCGGGGTTGCATTGTGAATCATCGACTCCAGCATCTGTGTAGCGGTAATCACCATCTTACCCGCCTCATAGCACTTTTTGATGAAATTTTTCTGGATGCCCGGAAGCTTCTCATACTCAATCTCAACACCCATATCTCCTCTTGCTACCATAATACCGTCGGAATATGCCAGAATTTCATCAAAGTTCTGAACACCCTCATTGTTTTCAATCTTTGAAATAATACGAATGTCATTTCCGCCGTAATAATCCAGGAAATTACGCACGGCAATCACATCCTCCTTACAACGTACAAAGGAAGCTGCCACGAAATCCACCTTCTGTTCCACGCCAAAGCGCAGATCTGCTTCATCCTGTTCACTGATATAGGTAAAATCCAAATGTACATTTGGAATGTTAACCCCCTTATGGTTGGAAACCACACCTCCACGGATAACGCGGCAGATTACATCTGTCTCCGTCGTTGCTTCTACCAGAAATTCAAGCTGGCCATCGTTCACCAGAATTGTATTTCCCGCCTTAAGCTGCTTCGAAAGTTCCCTGTAGGTGGTGCTGACCCTGGTCTCATCTCCGTCAACCTCCTCACTGGTAAATGTAAACTTCTGACCAGCAACCAATGTTACCTTTCCTTTTGCAAAATCCTTCAGTCGAATCTCCGGTCCCTTCGTATCCAGTAAAACCGCAACCGGAAGCTTCAGCTCGTCCCTTACCCTGCGGACTTTCTCTATCGTCTTTTTATGATCCTCATGTGTTCCATGCGAAAAATTCAATCTGGCAACGTTCATGCCATTTAACATCATTTTCCGCAGCATCTCCTCATTGTTACTTGCCGGTCCGATCGTACATACAATCTTTGTTTTTCTCATAGCTTCATACTCCTTTTCTTATATATCCCGAAAACGGTAGCCTACCCCGATTTCTGCAAAAATATAGCACGGCTCCATCGGATTTTCCTCCAGCTTTTTTCGAAGTCCGGCCATCAAAGTCCGCAGCTCCCGTGCCTTCTCCAAAGAGGTGTCCTTCCATACCTCTTCCATCAAAAATTCATAGGTAAGCACCCTTCCGGATTTCTTTACCAATGCTGATAACAGAATAAACTCCATGTGTGTCAAACCTATGTCCTTTCCACTCACAAGAGCACATTCTTTTTCCAAGTCAAGCGTAAATTCACCGGTTTGGATTCTCGTTTTTTTTGGTAGAAACCGCTCCATTCCCTGCTTGCTGTGCCTTTCCGCCCTTTTCACGCAATCAATCAGCTCCTGGGTTCCAAATGGCTTCGTAATGTATGCATCCGCCCCCATAGAAAGCACCTCTGCCTTGTCCTTTTCTCCGGTCCGGGCAGATACAACCACAACCGGAAAGGAATATCGTTCCCTCATTTTTTTCATTACCTGTACACCATCCATATCCGGAAGTCCAAGATCGAGTAACAATACAGAAGGCTGTCTGACACGACATTTATTTATCGCCTCCTCACCGGTTCCCGCTGTTTCTACCAGATACCCGTTCGTTTCGAGAACAACAGACACAAACCTGCAGATGCTTTGTTCATCCTCTACCACAAGCACTACTTTCTTATTTTCCATAGCTTTCCCTGTCTACGCCTCTTTCCCTTCCTCTTCAAGCGGAAGCCAGAATTTCACTGACGTTCCTCCTTCCGCTCGATTGGATAGCAGCAGCTCTCCTTTGTGTGCCTCAATAATGCTTTTGCAAACCGGCAGACCGATTCCCAGATTTCGCTTCCCGGTCTGTTCTTCCCCCAATCCGTTATACAGCCCTTGCTTAAGCAGCTTCCTCTGAACCTCCGGTTCGATTCCCTTTCCGTCATCCTCCACCAAAAAAAGGGCCTTATCCTTCTCTCTCCGAACAAAAATTCCGATTCTGCTGACCTGACCACCATGTACAATTGCATTTTCAACCAGATTACAGATTACCTGCTCAACAAGCACTGCATCCATCGGAATAAAAAGCAGTTCTTCGGAAACCCCGGCCTCTATCGGTGCATCCGGAAATCGTTTTTTTAGTTTCAATACCGCCGAAGAAAGTACCTCATCCGCTAGCTCCGGTGTTTTCCGAAGCGAAATCCCCACTCCATCCACCTTTGTGACCAAAAGAAGATTTTCCACAACACGAACCAGCCATTGCGCTTCTGCCCTCGCATCCATAAGCAGCGATACGGAGTCCTCCTTCTCCATTTTGGAGTAATTTTCGATTACCGTAGATACTGAGCCGATTATCGATGTCAGAGGCGTACGGATGTCATGCGAGATTGCGCGAAGCAGGTTGGCACGCAGCTTTTCCCGCTCTGCCTCAAGGCGGTTCTTCTCCTGCTGCCGAATCTGGAGCATCAGCATCGATACCACATTCGAAACAGCAAAGATTACAAAGAAAGTAAACGGGTAGCCGTTCAGGCTGAAATCCAGCTGAAAGTAAGGCACCATAAAGAAATAATCAATTTGAAGCATTGCAAGCAGTGAAGCAATCAGTCCAAAATAAAACCGGCTGCTAAAACGGGCAATCAAAAGCACCGCAAGTACATACAAAAGCGCAATCTGTGTTTCTCCGTATTCGGTATTCCTTAAATTCCAGCAAATCGCAGTTGTACATTTTAAGGTCACAAGCGTAATCAATATGTCTTTTAACAGTAAAAGCCTGTTTATCCTTTTTTCTTTTTTCTTTCTCCCCTGTATTTTCATATAGCTCCCCCCACTGAAAGCTTATTTTTCGCAAAAAATGTCGTTTTCTGTCAAACGAATCAAAGCGACTCTCCCTACGGAAAGCCGCTTCATCTACCGTCAGTTATTCTCTTTTTGCAGAAGAAATCTTAAAAAGGCTTCCGCATTTTCTTTTCGCTGGGAGTTACCGCAGATAGCAAACACCACCGGTTCCTTACAATACGGTGAAATACTCAGAAGGTCCGTTACGTACAGACCGTACGGCTGCTCTGAACCTTCAATCTCATTGCCATAATCATCCTGCTTTGACGCCAGGCAGAAACGTTCCTTCTGCTGTGCATAAATATCCTCCGGAAGCATTTCTGCAAGCGGGAAGCAGCAGCCACC
>CALZBV010000134.1 GCA_945622055.1 uncultured Clostridia bacterium | reverse complement strand
GTAACCTTTTTGCCATGAAGCATAAGCGTGAGGGTTTCATTTTCCAGCAAATAAACTCCAAAACGGCTAAGCCTTGCATGAAACAGAGCATACTGATCCGGAAACTGCTGCTTCAGTACCTGCTCATGGTTTCCGAGGCATGCAATTACCGGCGCTATTTTGGTCAGTGAAATCAGGAAAAAAGGGACTCGTTCGTTCTCAGGTTTGCCGTATTTACTGAACATATCTCCCGCCAGTAAAATAACATCCGGCTTCTCTGCCTCGATTTTTGCCAGAATGTGCTTGTTGTTACAAACAAAGGGATTGCAATGAAGGTCGGACAAAAGCAGAAGCTTTAGCCCGGCAAGTGCTTCCGGGACAGAAACGGTATAGCTTCTTCGTGCCAAAACGGCATGCTCATAAGCTTCATATGCGGCACCCGCAGCTATTGCGGTTAAAAATGCTTTATATCCGATGCTTTTCATATCCTCACCTCGTTTCCTGTTGTTTTTATCATGCTTTAACCTTACTTATGATACTTGGTTTTCAACCGTCTGTCAACCCTTGTGTTCCTTCCTTTGCAGGCCTGGGGGAAGGCTCGGCTGCTTCTGTATGAGAATTTTTATCACCAAGAAGATAGCTCACTGCCCCTTTTCGTAAGGCGGAAAAGAAGGTCATTTTCGGGATATCCTCTGTTGTAATCAGTGGAACGGACCCAATCTCCCGTCCTTTGCAGCGGTAAACCAGACGACCGACAACCGTCCCCTTTGTAATTGGCGCTGAAAGTTTTTCCAAAAGCTCTGCTTCTTTTGTGACCTCGGAAACATCGGTTTTTTCGGTAAACACATGAGAAAATACTCCGTCCGGGCAAATCTCTGCAACAGAGCGCATTCCATGCTTTACCGGAAGCTCGGTTTTTTCAAAATCCCTGTGGTCATCGGTATAGGAACTGCAGGTGGCAAAGCCATAGTCCAAAAGAGCTGCTGCTTCCCGAAATCTTGCCTTTGGGTCAGGTGCGGCCAGTACGACTGCAACGAGCTTAACTCCGTTTCGCTCTGCAGTTGCAGACAAACAGAATTTGGCTTCCCCGGTAGAGCCGGTCTTAAGTCCCGTAATTCCGTTGTATTGTTTGATGAGCTTATTCGTATTGGCAAGGCCAAATTCACTTTGACCACGTTTCGTAGTATGAAGGATGGTATCCATCCAAATAGTCGTGTAATCCTTGATTTTCGGATATTTCATCAGTGCACAGGACATCAGGGCAACATCCCTTGCACTGGATACATGGCCGTTTACATCGAGTCCGCAGCAGTTCACAAAGGTTGTCTGCTTCATTCCAAGTGCTGCCGCCTTTTCATTCATGCGTGCAACAAAAGCCTCTTCGGACCCGGCCAGATGCTCTGCCATTGCAACACAGGCATCATTCGCACTTGAAATCGTAATACACTTTATCATCGTTTCTACGGTCTGGGTTTCATAAGGCTCCAAAAACACCTGTGAACCGCCCATGGAGGCTGCATGCTCACTTACGGTAACAGTATCCGATAAAGCTATGGAACCATTTTCCAAGGCCTCGAAGATTAACAGCAGTGTCATTATTTTTGTAATACTTGCAATTGGTCTGCGTTCGTCTGCGTTTTGTTCAAAAATAACAGCACCGCCCTCTGATTCCATAAGAATTGCAGACGGCGCGGTCAGTGTTACCGGGGCGTTTGCCTGTTGTACACTATTCAGGGGTGTGGTTGCAACCTTCAGGGTATTATCCGGTAATTGGGGTTCCTCCGCAAAAACCGGAATACATCGTTGAAGGATCAGAAGAAAAAGTAAGAAAAGTGTAATTGTTTTTCGTTTCAAGGAAGTTCACCGAAATGCAGTTTGTACAAAATATGCATAAAAACCGGCCGACATGCATGGATTATTCTACGAACCCAAGAATATGCTTCGGGGCAGCAATCGGCTGTTCTTTTATCGAAATTGCCGATAAAAGCCGTCTTTCTGCCAGCCTGCATTTTTCCGGATCATTTGCGTGCAATACGGCAATCGTATCACCCGGAGCAACTTTTGAGCCGATTTTCTTTTCGAAAACAATGCCGACGGTAAGATCAATCGAGCTTTCCTTGGTCTCTCTTCCGCCACCAAGAATAAGGGACGTCATGCCGATTTCTTCCGTGTTCATTGCATGAATATAACCGTCACGGTCTGCTTTTACCTCATGGAGAATGGATGCCTTCGCAAAGCGTTCCGGTTCGTAGACATAGGCTTCCTCTCCGCCCTGCGCCTTTACAAACTCTGCAAGCTTTGCAAGCGCCTGTTTGTTCTGAATCTGTTCTTTCAAAAGCGAAACAGCCTCCTCCACGGTAGCGGCACGACCGGCACCAACGAGCATATAGGCAGCCAGCGCATAGGTGGCCTCCATCAGGTCCTCCGGAGCCTTTCCGTTTAGTGCTGCGATTGCTTCCTTTACCTCCAAAATATTTCCTACTGCATTGCCAAGCGGCTGGTTCATATCGGAAATCACAGCATAGGTGTGCCTCTTTGCCCCATTGCCGATTTTAACCATGGTTTCTGCCAGACGTTTTGCATCCTCATACGTCTTCATGAACGCACCACTGCCGCATTTTACATCGAGTACAATAACATCAGAACCGGCGGCCAGTTTTTTGCTCATAATACTGCTGGCAATCAACGACAACTGGTCAACCGTACCTGTTACATCCCGAAGGGCGTAAAGCCGCTTGTCCGCAGGTGCCAGATTTGCGGTCTGTCCAATAATGGACAGCTTCATTTCGTTCACGTTCTGAATAAAGCGGTCATTGGAGATAGCTACGGAGAACCCGGGGAAGCTTTCCAGTTTGTCAATGGTTCCACCGGTGTGTCCCAGACCTCTTCCGGACATCTTTGCAACCGGGACACCAAGACTTGCTACCAAGGGTCCGAGAATCAGAGAGGTCTTGTCTCCAACGCCTCCGGTGCTGTGCTTGTCCGCCTTCATTCCATGAATCGCTGATAAATCAAGCATTTCTCCGCTTCTGGCCATTGCCATCGTCAGATTCAGGGTTTCCTCCTCATTCATTCCCTGAAAGCAGACAGCCATCAAAAAGGCAGACATCTGGTAATCCGGAATTTGTCCGGCTGTATACCCTTCAATTAAGTAATCAATTTCTTCTTTGGAAAGCACACCGCCGTGCTTTTTTTTAAGAATCAGGTCATACATTCTCATATTTGTTACCCCTTTGTTTTGAAGATGATTTTCGTACAGGTAATTATCTTTAGTATACCACATTTTCCACGGTAAAAAAAGACTTTTGTAGTTTAATATATAATTTTGACCTGCACCGGGATACGGCACCAGGGGGGTGCCAAACCTGCGGTAAATTTCTTGACTTTCCAAGGTTTTGGTTCTATAATAGTCAGGAATACGCCTGAAAGTATTATTTTGGGATGTGAAAGGAGAAAAAGTATGAGTTTTAGAACTATTCGCCGCGTGATTTCGCCGGAAGAATTAAAAGAGATGTTTCCGCTTTCTAAAGAAGCTGCTGCGGTAAAGGCAGCACGTGATATTGAGATTAAAAAAATAATATCCGGGGAATCAGACCGTTTTCTTGTAGTCATCGGACCTTGTTCTGCAGACAATGAACCTGCAGTTTTGGAATATATTGAAAGACTTGCAAAGGTACAGGAAAAGGTGGCAGATCGTCTTCTGCTCGTTCCGCGTATTTATACAAACAAACCTCGTACGACCGGGGAAGGCTATAAGGGCATTGCTCACCAGCCAAATCCTGAAAAAGCACCGGATATGCAGGAGGGCATCATTGCGGTACGTAAGCTTCATCTTCATGCGATTGAGCAGACCCGTCTTACACCGGCAGATGAGATGTTATACCCGGAAAACTGGCCGTATCTGGATGACTTACTCTCCTACGTTGCCGTTGGTGCACGTTCGGTTGAGGACCAGCTGCACCGGTTAACGGTAAGCGGTATGGACATTCCGGCCGGTATGAAGAATCCGACGAGCGGTGATCTGTCTGTTATGATGAATTCAGTAATTGCAGCCCAGAATAAGCACACGTTCCTCTTCCGCCAGTGCGAGGTAGCTACCGACGGTAACCCGTACGCTCATACCATTTTGCGTGGTGCCACAAACAAGCACGGTCAGAACATTCCGAACTATCACTATGAGGATTTGGAGCGTCTGCTCTCTATGTATCAGGAGCATCCGAATCTTGCAAATCCGGCGGTGATTGTGGATGCAAATCACAGTAACTCCAATAAAAAGTATGCAGAACAGCCGCGTATCGTTTCTGAGATTCTGCACAGCAGAAAGGTTAATCCGGAGGTTTCCAGTCTTGTAAAGGGCGTTATGGTAGAAAGCTATCTTGTAGGTGGCTGCCAGAAAATCGGTGAGCATATTTACGGTAAGTCCATCACGGACCCGTGTCTTGGCTGGGAAGAGACCGAAAAGCTTTTGTATTTTATGGCTGAGCGCGTGTAATAGGTTTTGTGTATTTGATAAATGTATGAAAAAGTGAGTATATAGATTTTGTTTGCTGCTTTCAGATAAATTTTTGTGGATAAAGAGTTAGTTTGAAAGAATTGAAAAAGAGTTTCGAGGGAAAGTTTCCTGATGTTATGCCGGAGATTCCCTTAGTTAAAGATACTATACCACAACTCACGCTTACACGGTATTGCAGAAAACAACTTTTGGATAAATATAAAGAAGCACTGTCAACATCCCCTTTGAAGATGGCGACGGTGCTTCTTTATTTTTTCGGGACAAGGATAGCAAACCGGCAAAGTCGGTTTGTTTGCTCCATTAGTATATTTGTTTGAAGTAAAATAATAGTTATGATACATTACAACTAAGCATTCTTATGTATAATCTTATTTTTTAATCTTTTTACATCGTAATACATATATTCTATAGAGTGTAAAACTACTCCTAATGGTTTACCCATCCAATATAGTAATTTGTCTTTTTTCAATATATATTTTTTAAGATATTTATAATATTCAAAAGTATATGGATAGAAATGTGTTGGATTCCATGCCTTATCATGCGTAATAAAATGTGCTATAACAGCATTTTTAATTGATTTCCGATGAAATAACATTGTCTTAATTTTTTTCAAATGTTTTTGGTAATTGTACTCATTCGGAAATATAGACAAGGAATCTTTAAATAACAGGTTGATAATATCTTGATCACCCATTAAGAAAACATTATTAGACAGGGCTTCTAATAACAATGAAATAAAACTTTCTAAGGGATAATGTTTTCTTATTTCTTTAAAATTCATAAGCAGAACGCCGGTATTACAATATGTAGAAACTCCAAGTCTTTTTGCATAATATCCTGCAGCATCATCATATGCTCCCATTATGCAACAGTCTTTTGTATTCATTTCAAATAATGGTAATACACTTCCTCTAACCAGAATATCACAATCCACATATAGGCATATATCAACTGTATTAATAACATAAGGTAAAAACAATCGGTAAAATGAGACCGATGTTATGTGATTTACATATATAGGGATATTATTAATTATACTTATTAAATCGGCAGGGAAATCAACAAAATGCAACTGACTATTATAGGCTTCTACTATCTTTTGTAATTTGATTTTGCTTTCTTCGCATAATCCGTCCGAAAATGTGTAAAAAATCATATCCTTTGATATCTTAATATTATTTTTTAACATGGATTCCAAAGCAATACATGCCGGTACAACATAATTATCATCACAGCAAAAAGCTACATTATAACTCATATCATTTTCCATCCCTTCATCACTTCATAGAAACTGGGTCATCATAACTCGTTTCTAAACTATGTTTCTATTCATAAAATTCTGTTGAACGATGCACCATTTTTGGCGGGTCATTCAACGTAGTGCTGATGCGTTTTTGAATGCTGCCCTTGCTACGGTGACAGAGGACTTCGACAGTTGTTTCTTAGATTTCACGAACTTATCCTCAAACCATAGGTTATACACTTCCTCAAAGGTAATATCCTTGTTCGTGAGGTCTACCGGATTCTTATTGTACTCCGCCAGCGCAATCATTGCCTCAGTCCGATCCTCGTAGTATCCAAGGATTTCGTAGGTGTATGTCCCTTTATCATTTATCTTCGGATTCACACCCACCATGTACGGCCGGCGGCGATTTCCGGACAGCTTCTTTGTTGAACGATGCAACATTTTTGGCGGGTCATTCAACCACTATATTTAGTAAAAAGCTTTATTAACTCCCTAAATATAGATAATTAGTCTGTTACAAGTCTCATTGTAACATAATATGAGTGTTTGTGCCAACTACTTTTTCTTGATAATCTGGTTCAACACAGGACATCTATAAAGAATAAACTTCATCATAAGCATCTTATGAATTTTTATCAATGCATCTCATTGAAATCTCTATAAAATAATATTGCCTTATTATCACACATATATTTTGGAAGTGCCGTTGCAAATAATGATGCAAATGCAAGCAGTTTGAAATCCATACCAATATAACTTACGACTGCAGTAAAAAAACAAATTCCGAATAGAATGGAATAGCCCCTCAATGAGTGCTTGCTCATTCGATTCTTTATCTCACTATCATAATCTCTCCACAGCGACAAGAAAAGACCATATTCAACTGCTGCAATTGGGATGCAAACAACCAAGAAAACTATACTATTTGCGGATATAATAAACGGAACTATGTATAGGTAGCACACATACGAAAACCATTTTGAAATTTTTTGATTTCGACTACTCTCCAATTTTTTCTGAGCTTCTGTTACATATAACAGTTCTCTATCCACAGAAAAGAATTCCAATTTTTCAATTTCTTTTTCCATCAGATAATTTGCCCCTATGCTGAAGGCAAAGAACATCAAAAGAACTATTAACCACATAATCCAGGGCACCCTATAGAAATAGTTTGTAGGTAGCATTAATACCACCACGGTAATCCCAA
>CALZBV010000133.1 GCA_945622055.1 uncultured Clostridia bacterium | reverse complement strand
CCTTTAACAGCTCCTCCGTCAGTCTGCGTTTTTCCTCCTGGGCCCTGCCTTCCTTTTTTCCCTTTCCTGCTTCCGGCCTCTTTCCTGCCTCTTCCTTCTTTGCCGGTGAAGCAGCTTTCTTTCCTTCCTTTTGTGGTTCGCGTTCCTCCGTTTCCGTCGTTTTGGATAATCGCTCCGTTACCAAAGGAAATGCAAGCACCTGCTCCATAGGACTTTGTTCAGGTGCTTCTTCTGCTGCAAACAACACTCTTGCGAAGTCACAAAAACAAAAGCATATCCGATTCTTTTTTTCTTCGATTCCAAAAAACATGTCAATCAGCATCAGCCCCGTAGCATACAAAACACCAAAAAACAGCATTCCGAGCACCCACCCCGGGTCCAGCTGAAAAAAGATACAGGAACAGGCCAGAATTCCGCTGACCAGAAGTGACATTACCGGCACACGGTTACTGACCCGTTCCAGCGTTTGCAGAGGAATTCCGAAAAGTCTGCAGCTTCCCAAATAAAACCCGGTATAAGAATCTATCGTTTTCTCTCCGACCCCGTTCTTCTTTCTGCGTCTCAGCTCCGTCCGCAATCTATGTATCGTTTTGTTCTCCGTGTCCTTCATCCTCTGGCAGGCCTTTTCCAAATGCGTGTAAAACGCAAACAGCACAAATCGTAGAATCGCTCCTGCTGCAGGCAACACAGCACACAAAAAAGCTCCTGTTCCTTGTTCCAACATCTGTTTCATAAACTCTCCTTTCCCGTCGGACTTGTCCGCGCTCACAATTTATGATAACATATCCGGAAACAAAGCCAAGAGCTAATTCCCATTTTTTTACATTTTTATTCGCACAAAACTGAAGATTTCGACAATTAATCCCCCAAAAAGCTTCTGTAATCCTGGGAAAACTATAGTCCCTTTATTTCAGCGCCGTACGTCTCCTTGCGCGGTACCCCTCGTACATCATGAGTGCCGCAGCAACCGCTGCATTTAAAGACTCTGCCTTTCCTTCCATCGGAATCCTCACAAGACAGTCGGCACGGGAAGAAATCTCATCACTCAGTCCATTTGCCTCATTTCCGATTAATATGACGGACCGGCCTTTATACTCCGGCTCATCGTAAAACATCGTTCCCGCAAGATGCGCTGCATAAAGGGTAGCGCCATCCTGTTTCATGGCATTCAGAACTTCTGCAAAATTCTCCGGATAAAAATGTGGCACACGGAAAATCGCCCCCATCGTGGAACGGATTACCTTCGGATTATAAATATCCACAGACTCCGGGCTAAGAATCACGCCTGACACGCCCGCCGCCTCTGCGGTTCGGAGAATCGTACCGAGATTTCCCGGGTCACGCAGATTTTCAAGCGCTATCCAAAGACCGTCCTCCTGCTGCCAGAGCCTGTCAAAGTCATATTCCGGCATACGTACCAGAGCTAAAATCCCCTGAGGCTCCAGCGTCTCAGCCATCGCCTTCATCACAGACCCTGATACCATTTCATAGGAAACCCCGCAAAGTTCCTCTGCCTGCTTTGCATCGCCAAGATACTCCCCGGTAACATAAACCTCCGCCACCGCCTCCGGTGCATCACGGAGCACCTCAAGCACCATTTTCCTTCCCTCTGCAACAAAGAGACGCTGCTCCTTTCGTTCCTTTGCTTTTTTCTGTAATGCCACTACATTTTTTACCTTTTGATTTGCTGTACTGGTAATCATACCCTTCTCCCGAATGCTTATTTTTTGCCCTCTCCCAGCTTCTTCAGTTCTTCATTTTTACCGATCATAATCAAAACATCCTCTGCCTTTAACGGTTCTGCCGCATCCGGATTAATGTTCAGGTGTTCCATACGTCTGATACCAATAACATTCAGCTTTCTCTTTGCACGCAGATTCAAATCGATCAGACTCCTTCCGACCCATTCCTCCGGCACGGTAATCTCTGCCATACTAAAGGTAGACGAAAGCTCAATTGCGTCCAAAAGATTGTTACCAAAGAGGTTGTTTGCAATACGGATGCCCGCTTCCTTTTCCGGGAACACGACCAAATCCGCACCAACCTTATGCAAAATCTTTGCATGAAGATCATTTTGTGCCTTTGCCACAACATAACCGATGCCGCATTCCTTTGCAAGAATCGTCACCAGGACACTGACCTCAATGTCACCACCGATAGCAACAATTGCGCCGTCAAAATTATTTACACCAAGAGACTGCAAAGCCTCTACGTTTGCCACGTCACAGGTAACCGCATAGGTAACCCTGTCCATGATTTCATTTACCTTTGATGAATCGCTGTCAACGGCCATCACCTGACAGCCTGCATCTGCAAGTGCAACTGCCACACTTCTCCCAAACGCACCGAGTCCCAGCACAACAAATTCCTTTTTTCCTTTTTTTGCCATAGGTTTTACCCTTCCTTCCTGTCAAATCACCCAATCCTGTCTATCCAATCATAACCTTGCTCTCCGGTAACTTTCTGATGCCCTTCTGTGCTCCCGACTGAAGCGAAATGGCAAGCGTAATCGGGCCAATTCTGCCAAGATACATACAAAGAATAATGATGACCTTTCCTACAGAATTCAAATCACCGGTTTTCCCGCAGGACAATCCTACGGTTGCAAGTGCCGAAACCGTCTCATACAAAGCCTCCGTCAGATTCCAGCCCTGCGTTGCACATACGAGCATTGTTGCCGCAAATACGCATCCAATGCTGACCGAAACAACAGCAAGCGCTTTTTTCAGATAGAAGGACGGTATTTTACGCTGAAACACTTCAATATCTCTCTTGCCGCGCACTACAGAAATAACAGACAGAAGAATCACCGCAACGGTTACCGTCTTAACACCGCCCGCTGTACTGGACGGAGAACCGCCGATAAACATGAAAATAAGGCTTAACATACTGGAAGCCGGCGTAAAATTCTCCTGCGGTATTGTCTGAAAGCCGGCAGTTCTTGTCGTTACCGACTGAAACAGACTTGCCAGAAGCTTTTGCGGAAAACTCATTGTGCCAATCGTATCCGGGTTGTTGTATTCAAACAGAAAAAAAAGCACCGCGCCACCAAAAATAAGCAACGCAGAAGTAGTAATCGCAAGCTTTGAATGAAGGCTCAGGCGCTCAAAAAAACGACCCTTGGGGATTTCTCCCTCCCTGCGCTTCTTATAAGTCCTTCTGACATCTCTCCAGACCGGAAATCCAATACCGCCAATGACAATCAGTCCAATTGTAACAAGATTTACCCAAAGATTCGTGGCATATGCTGCTAACGAAGAATCGCCCAACAAATCAAGCCCCGCATTACAAAAAGCAGAAACCGCATGAAAAATTGCATACCAGATTGCCGTCGGTCCGTATTCCCCGACAAAACAAAGGAAATAAAGACAGGCGCCGATTCCTTCTACCAAAAGAGTCCCAAGAACAACGCTCTTGGTTACCCGGACCAGTCCCCTGAGCGAATCCAGGTTATACGCCTCCTGCAGCAGAAGCCGCTCCGAAAGCATAATTCTTCTTCCAAAAACAAGCATCATCACGGTCGTTACCGTAACGATTCCAAGTCCGCCAAACTGCACCAGTAGCAAAATGACTGCCTGTCCGAACACACTCCATTGGGCGGCTGTTACAACCGTAGAAAGACCTGTCACACAAACTGCGCTCGTAGCCACAAAAAAGGCATCCAAAAAATCCACCGGACGTCCTTTTACAGAAGAAATCGGAAGACACAGCAGAAACGTTCCAATGCCTATGGCCAGTAAAAAGCCAAGCATGATGATTCTTGTTGTGGTAAGTCGAAACTTTGTTTTTTTCATAGTATCTCCTCAAAAAAAACTGTCCGGATCAACGAACCGGACAGGCACATTTCATTACTCTGTTCTGGATTTTTTACGTTTCTGCTTATCTGCATACATGATGCTGTCCGCTTCCTTTACATAATCGTCCAGATCCTTTTCTGATTTCGGATCCGTAAGAATATACCCGATGCTGCATCCCAGCTCATATCCGGCATTGCGCTCCTCATTCAGACGCTCCGTTTCGCTGTAAATGAGCTTCTTAAACTCTTCCGCTGCTTTCAGATTTTCCATCGGTCCAATCAGAAGAAACTCATCACCGCCATAACGAATTGCCAGCATATCCTCACCCGCACACCTCTTTAGCAGAGCAGAATAAACAACCAGTGCTTCATCTCCGGCAGAGTGTCCGAAATGGTCGTTAATGTATTTCAGACGGTCCATATCCATGAACATGACAATCAATGGCTTTCCCTGAACCTTGCACTTCTCATACATTTCATAGCCCTGGCGCATATAGCCGAAACGGTTATACAGCCCTGTCATTGCATCAACGATGTAGGCGTTATCCAGCCATTTGTTCAGCTTTTCCAGATTCAGGAGGTTTCGAAGGTTCGCATATGCATTGTCAATCGCACCTGACACATGGAGTGCCCACTGCTTTAACAGGAAGGTACTGCCATCTACAACCACAAAATATCCGTAACACACACCGGCTTTCTGAATCGGCAGAAAAAGATATACATGTGAACGGTTATCATCAAAATCCAGATACGAAGGGTACAGGTCCGCAACATTGATCACACATGCCTCCTCCTGGCTCTCCGTTCCTCTCATTCCGGTCATAACGTACTGCTTCTCGCAGTATCCGATGTTCCAGTCAAACTCCGGCGCTGCTGTATCAAAGTAAACATCCTGATTGATACACATGGAATAACCGCCTATTTCGAACTGTTTCATAATATCCGCAAGATAGTATTTGAAAAGGTTCTCATCCGTGGCAAGTGCAAGGCTTTGGCGGATACTCGTAACCGTGCCGTAATATTCCGTCAGCTCCTTTTTCATACTGTACATCCTCTGGTGCACCTGCTGTATACTTAAGTTTTCACTCTCTTCCTTAGAATAGCAGCCACAGCTTCCACGCAGAACAAGCTCCGGAACAAAGGTAACATGTTCAACGCTCTTATGGTCAAAAATCTGCTCTAAAAGCATATTACAGCCATCATAGCCTATATTTTCCGCATTCTTTTCCACGGAGGTAATCTTCGGGAAGAACGACTTGGATTTGTCATCATTGTCATATCCGGTAATCAGAAAGTCCGTCGGACAGTAAAATCCGTCCTGCTCTGCTTCCTGACAGTAGCCCAGTGCCATGGCATCGTTCGCACATACAACGGCATCCGGACAGTTCAGACCAATTTCCTTGAAATCCAGATATGCCTGACGACCGCTCTCCGTCATAAACCAATAGTCACGGATATGGGAATCCTCCACCGGTATATTATGCTTTTTCAGTGCATCTATAAACGCCTTTTTGCGTACGACATTATCCGGGTGGTCAGTCACCCCGCCAACATAAATCAGATTCCTGCAACCGTGCTCCACAATCAGGTGCTCTACGAGCTGAAACATCGCGCTGTATCCGTCCTGATATAGTGAGCTGATGTTCTCCATTATCTGGTCTAAGGCTACAACCGGCTTATCGCCCTCTAAGATATTCGAATAATACTTTTTCAGCATATCATAGCCGCCAACTACATTGGCTGATAGCAAAAAGCCATCGTATTCTGCATAATTCGCAAGTGAAAATATATTATAATTTCCGAAATTATCCGGGTCCTCTATCCGCATCGTCGGATGAGTAATAAAGACATGCAAATCCCAACCGATTTCATCCAGTCTTTTCTGCGCTCCTTTGATTACTTCCTCAAGAATCTCATCGTCCCAGCTCGAAACAAGAAGAGCAATCTTATGAGTCTTCACGCCAATTCCCTCCCTTCAAAATAATCCCTGATATCATTCTACCCCTCTTTTATTATTTCGTCAAATCTTTTTTTCAAAAAAATAGGTCTTTCTTCCCATGTTAACAAATTATTTACAAAAAATTTGCTTTTTTGACGGAGTTTCTTTTTCAATTTCCCAAATAAATCTTTTTTCACTTTTTCCAAACTGCCGGAATGCTTGCACTTTTCTCTTCCCTATTGTATAATATCCGGGAACGACATCCGATCGATGTCCGATTTACAAATGTATCCATAACGGAAGGAGATTTCTTATGACAATTAATGAACAGTCGCTTGCTCTTCACAAAGAATGGAATGGTAAGCTTACCACCGAATCCAAATGCAAGGTTGATTCCAGGGAAGCACTTGCACTTGCTTATACTCCGGGTGTTGCAGAGCCTTGTAAGGTTATCGCAAAGGACCCGGCTGAGGTTTATAATTATACCATCAAAGGAAATACCGTAGCTGTCATTTCCGACGGAAGCGCCGTACTCGGTCTTGGCAATATCGGTGCCGCAGCAGCTATGCCGGTAATGGAAGGTAAATCCGTATTATTTAAGGAATTCGGCGGAGTAAACGCATTTCCGATTTGTCTTGACACCCAGGACACCGAAGAAATCATCAAAACCGTTGTCAATATTGCTCCGGCCTTTGGCGGAATTAATTTAGAGGATATTTCCGCACCACGTTGTTTTGAAATTGAGACCAGATTAAAGGAACTTCTTCCGATTCCGGTTTTCCACGATGACCAGCACGGTACTGCTATTGTTGTACTTGCAGGTATCATCAATGCCTTAAAGGTAGTCGGAAAGAAAAAAGAGGACTGTCAGGTCATTGTAAACGGTGCAGGTTCCGCAGGTATCGCCATTTCGAAGCTTCTTTTGAATTATGGTTTCAAAAAGCTTATCCTTGTAGATAAGGTTGGTATGCTTTCCAAAAAAACCGAAGGGCTCAACTGGATGCAGCAGGAAATGGTTCAGGTAACAAACCTGGAGGAAAGAAGCGGTTCTCTCGCAGACGCCTTAAAGGGCGCAGATATTTTCGTCGGCGTTTCCGCTCCAAACATCGTTACCGAGGAAATGGTGGCTTCCATGAACAAGGATGCCATCCTGTTTGCAATGGCAAATCCGGTTCCGGAGATTATGCCGGACCTGGCCAAAAGGGCAGGCGCACGCGTCGTAGGTACCGGTCGTTCTGACTT
>CALZBV010000132.1 GCA_945622055.1 uncultured Clostridia bacterium | reverse complement strand
GATAAATCAGATAGCGATACATATCATTCATTCTCGAAAGTCCTGCAGGCACCGGACCGTTCATCACATCAAATCCATCTTCTGGCAGCACACCCTTCCGAACAGCCTCTGCCACACGCTCTGCTGCGGCCTTTACTGCCTTTTCCTCTTCGGATTGAATGAGTACAACAAGCATGTGTACTGCGGGCGGATACCGGAGCAACTTCCGGTAAGCAATCTCCTGCCGGTAAAAGCTCTCGTAATCTTCCTGTGCTGCCGTCGTAATGCTGTAATGCTCCGGCTGATAGGTCTGAATGATTACCGAACCGGGAAGCTTATCTCTGCCTGCTCTTCCGGCCGCCTGTGCCAGCAGGCAAAACGTCCGCTCTGCCGCACGAAAATCACTTGCATGCAGTGAGAGGTCGGCCGCCAAAATACCAACCAGGGTAACTTTCGGGAAATCATGTCCTTTTACAATCATCTGGGTTCCAATCAAAATCTGTGCTTCTCCCTTTGCAAAAGCCTCCACGATTTTTTCGTGGTCCCCCTTTCTTTTCGTGGTATCAGCATCCATCCGAAGTACCGTAGCCCCCGGAAATTCCCTCCGCACAGCCTCTTCTACCTTTTCCGTGCCGGTTCCGAACAGTCCGATATATTTTGAATTGCAGCTCGGACATACCATTGGTTTTTTGGTTTCATATCCACAATAATGACACAAAAGTTTGTCGCCTTTGTGAAATGTCAGTGACACATCACAGTGCGGACACTTTATAACTTCTCCGCAGGCTCTGCAGGATACCGCCCCCGCATAACCGCGGCGATTTAAAAATAACATAATCTGCTCGCCTTTGGCAAGTCGTTCCTTTATCTGTTCCGTTAACTTTCTGCTGAACATGGAACGATTTCCTGCCTGAAGCTCTTCTCGCAGATCAACAATCTCAACCTTCGGAAGCTGCGCATTCTTTGCACGTTTTGTAAGCCGGAGCAGCTGATATTCGCCACTCTGTACCCGGCTGTATGCCACAAGAGATGGAGTAGCAGACCCAAGCACAAGCGTTGCCCCGGAAAGCTCTGCCAGATACTGTGCTGTCTCTCTGGCATGATATTTTGGCACAACCTCGCTTTTGTATGCATTCTCCTGCTCTTCGTCAATAATAATCAGCCCAAGGTGTTCCATCGGAAAAAACAAAGCCGAACGCGGTCCTATGATAACATCGATTTCGCCCTTCCCGGCACGAACATACTGGTCATAGCGTTCTCCCTCCGAAAGCCTGGAATGAATCACCGATACACGTTCCCCAAACCGCTCGTAAAATCTGCGTACGGTCTGAAAGGTAAGTGAAATCTCAGGAATCAGGACAATCGCCTGTTTTCCTTTGCAAATCACCCGTTCAATCAGTTCCAGATATACCTCCGTCTTGCCGCTTCCCGTTACACCAAACAGCAAATACGTTTTCCGGATACCGGCTTCGTAATCCTTCCATATGGTTTCTACAGCACTCTCCTGTTCCTCATTCAGTACCGGACGATTAAGAAGCTTTGTTCCCTTTACGGAATTGCGATACCGGACCTCCTCCGTAACCTCAAGGATACCGTCTTTTTTCAGCGTTTCAATCACACCTGCGCCAATCCGGTATTTGTGAATAATGTCAGAATAGTTCATGCGCTTTTTTTCCCGGAGAAGCACTAACAGACGCACCCTTGACTGATACTGTGTACGCTTTTTTATTTTATCCAGATAGTCCTGATATAATTCTTCCGTTGCAGTAAGTACAACGGTTCTGTTTTTTTCCTCACGAATGGCACGCTTTACCGGAAGCACGGTCTTTAGTGCATCGTTCATCGTACCTCCGAAATGCTCCTTCATCCAGTACGCAAGTGCTATCTCGTTCTGCTCCAGTGTAACTGCACCCGTCACAACGGAAAGAATGCTTTTTGTTTTTTCAACCGCAAACACCGGCGTCTCTGAAATATCCAGAACATAGCCGGTCAACCGGCGGTTTCCGTTTCCAAACGGAACGAGCACCCTGCAGCCGGCCGTAACTGCATCTGAAAGCTCCTCCGGAATCCGGTACTGAAACGTCCGGTCCAGCTTTTCCAACGAAATATCAACAATTACATCAGCAAACCGCATGTTTTTCGTTCCTCTGCTGTCATCTCCGAAAGAATCTCCCGGATCAGAATTCTTTCATCCATCGGGTATTTTACCCCACGGATTTCCTGGTAATCTTCATGTCCCTTTCCTGCCAGCACAATCACATCCCCGTCCTCGGCAGTCAGAATTGCATGCCGGATTGCTTCCTTTCGGTCCGGTATGGTAACATACGCTCCATCCGCACGTTTTACCCCGGTAAGGATATCGTCAATGATATCCTCCGGCTTTTCAAACCGCGGGTTATCGGAGGTTACAATCGTAACATCCGCAAGCCTTGAGGAAATCTCTCCCATTTCAAATCTGCGGTCACGGGAACGGTTTCCTCCACAGCCAAACAGACAAACCAGACGCTTTGGGTGATATTCCCTTAAAGCCATAAGAAGACTCTGAAGGCTCATGGCATTATGCGCATAGTCAATCATAAGCGAAAACCTTGTTGAAACCGGAACCGGTTCCATTCTTCCCTTCACACGCACCGAAAGAAGTGCTTCCTTCATCTTTTCTGCCGGAACCTCAAGTCTGCTGCAAATTGCAATTGCCGTAAGAGCATTGTATACCGAGAACATTCCGGGAATCGAAACAGAAAACTGATTTGTAAGCTTTCCCACAGTCCGGAAGGAAACCATCAGTCTGCCATCCGTGTTGTGAAGGTCAATCTTTTCGGCACGTAAATCAGCCTTCTCCGATACACCGTACGTCATCACCTCGCAGGTATGACCGTCAAGCATCGTCCCGACATACGCATCATCCGCATTCAGAATGCCAACCCGGCACTGCCCAAACAGCTTTGCCTTACACCCGGCATACTCCTCAAAATCCGCATGCTCGTTTGGTCCGATATGATCCGGCGAAAGATTCGTAAACACGCCAAAATCAAAGGTAAAGCCTGCCACACGGGATAGCTTGAGTCCCTGGGAGGAAACCTCCATGACCACAGCCTTACACCCGTTTTCCACCATCTCACCCATATACTTTTGTAGTAAATATGACTCCGGGGTCGTATTGCTTGCAGGAATCGTTTCTTTTCCGTTTTGTATTTCAACCGTTCCGATTAGTCCTGTTTTCATACCAGCCGCCGTAAGCATCTGCTGCACCATATACGCCGTTGTCGTCTTCCCCTTGGTCCCGGTAATTCCAATTGTGATAAGCTTATCCGCCGGATGGGAAAACCATGCAGCAGACATATACGCCAGTGCCTTTCTCGTATCTTCGGTTACCACCTGTGTCACCTGCTTCGGAAGCTCCAGTTCCCGCTCCGAAACAACTGCAGCCGCACCATTTTCTACTGCCATGGCAGCAAACTCATGTCCGTCCTTCACTGCTCCGCTGATACAGACAAATACACAGCCCGGTACGATTTTTCTTGAATCATACACAAGCCCGGTAAGCTCGGGGTCTTTCTTTTCCCCGACAAAGTGATACGATAAGCCTTCCAGCATTTCTACTAATCTCATACATTGCTCCTTTATGTTTCCCCTGCTATTATATGCCCCGCCGCACGATTCACAACTTCCATGCCTGATTCGTGCCCATCTTTATCACGCAATGAAAGGCCCATCTTGGAAAACTCCAAAATGGGCCAATCTGCTTATTCTCCGAGAAGCTTAAGATACAAATCTTCATATCCCTTTGCAGATGTCTTCCATGAAAAGTCTGCTGCCATTCCACGGTCCACGAGCTTGTTCCACTCACGCTTTTTATTATAAAATACGTGCTTTGCATAACGTACAATCGAAAGCATTTCATGTGCGTTATAATTTGCAAAACTGAATCCGGTTCCGGAACACTCATACTCATTGTACGGAACAACCGTATCACGAAGACCGCCGGTCTCACGCACAATCGGAACCGTACCATAACGAAGACTGATTAAATGGCTGAGTCCGCAAGGTTCAAACAGGGAAGGCATCAAAAATGCATCCGACGAAGCGTAAATCTTATGAGAACGCTCATTGTTATAATAAATATTCGCAGAAAACCTTCCTTTGTATTTCCACTCATAGTGACGGAACAGATTCTCATACTTCGGGTCTCCGGTTCCCAGAATCACAATCTGCGTGTCATCACAGCAAAGCTCCTCCAGAACACATTCCACCAGGTCAAAGCCCTTCTGATCGGTCAGTCTTGATACGACACCAATCATAAACCTGTCCGGATTACGCTCCAGTCCGAGTTCTTCCTGTAAAGCAAGCTTATTCTTCTTCTTTTCCTTTCGGAAATCCTGTGCATTATAGTTCTGTACAAGGTACTTATCTGTCTCCGGATTCCATTCGTCATAGTCGATACCGTTCACAATACCACACAGGCAATTTGATCTTGCACGCATCAGGCCATCCAGACCTTCTCCGTAAAATGCACACTTGATTTCCTCTGCATAGGAATTACTAACCGTCGTAACATAATCTGCGTAAACAATTCCACCCTTTAAGTAGTTTCCGTTTCCGTAAGCCTCCAGCTTATCCGGTGCAAAATAATAAGAGGAAAGCCCGGTGATATTCTGAATTGTCTTTTTATCCCAGACTCCCTGGAATTTCAGGTTGTGAATCGTCATAACTGTTTTTATTCCGCGGAAAAACGCTCCCTGCTGGAAGCTGTCATGTAAATAAACCGGAATCAGACCTGTCTGCCAGTCATTGCAATGAATCAGGTCCGGGCGGAAGCCAAGCAGCGGAAGTGCAGATAAAACCGCCCTGCTGAAAAAAGCAAATTTTTCCAGATCCTCATAGATATTTCCGTAAGGCTTGTCACCGGAAAAATAGAACTCGTTGTCAATCAGATAAAACGTAACACCGTCAACAACAGTCTCCAAAATGCCGACATACTGGCTTCTCCAGCAGAAATCCATGTAGAAATGCATCTTATACTTCATGTTTTCTTTGTATTTTGCCGGAATGGCAGTATACTTTGGAAGAATCACCCTGACATCATAACGGCTCTTATCCAGGTACTTCGGTAATGCCCCCACAACATCGGCAAGTCCACCCGTTTTAATAAATGGCACACATTCAGAAGCGACAAACAAAATGTTTTTCACGGTATACCTCCTCAGAACATCATTTATCTTAAGCTTTTATTACTACCCATAAAATAATTGTAACATATTTTTTGCTGTTTGAAAAGAGTTTTTCAGAATCTTCTACAACATATAGTGTTTGTCCGTTTTTTCGCATGCTTTTGACACAAAGTTTAATTCTGCTGGATACGAAGCTTGTACTCCAGGCGGATTTTATCAGCAATCAGCGCAACAAATTCGGAATTTGTCGGCTTTCCCTTTCCGCCATTCACCGTATAACCAAACAAAGAATCTATCGTATCGGTTTTTCCTCTGCTGAAGGCTACTTCAATTGCATGCCGGATTGCGCGTTCTACCCGGCTTGGTGTGGTTTTATGCCGCTTTGCAATGGAAGGATACAAAACCTTAGTAATTGAATTCAGCATTTCCGCATCATCGACCGACATCATAATGGCATCCCGAAGATACTGATATCACTTAATATGCGCAGGTACTCCGATTTCGTGAATGATATCCGTGACATCTACCTCAAGATTGCTTTCATTCTTTGAAGTAATCTCATTTTTTTTTCGCAGCGGCAAATCTGCGGAACAAAAATTGCCGTTTCCTGCCACCTGGTGAATCCGTTGCAAAACCACGGAACCCTCAAACGGCTTCATAATATAAAAGCTTGCCCCCAGTGCAAATACACTCTCGGTTACACGTTCCTGTCCAATGGCTGTTACCACGATTACCTTTGGCTGTTTTTTTAATTCCGTGTCCTTACGGATGTGCTCTAACACTCCGATTCCGTCCAGCTTCGGCATAATAATATCAAGCAGTACAACGTCCGGCTGAAGCTCCTTCACTTTTTTGACTGCCTCCGTTCCATCCTCTGCTCGTCCAACCAGCTCAATTGCCCCATCGCTCTTTAAAAGTTCTTCATACAGTTCCAATACCCGAACGTTGTCATCTACCGTAAGTACACGAATCTTCTCCATTCTTCTTTCCTTTCTCTACAAATTTCCATAATTTGTAAATCTTTACATCCTTGATTATACCAAATTTTTCCAATTTTTCAAGCGGTCAGACATATAAATTTACAATTTTTTACAGAAGAAAGGACATACATCTGTCATTTTTCATGAAAAATCGTGCTTATTTCAGTCTTTCTGTCTCCGATATCATATCTTCGATTAATATTCCGTATCCTTTTTGTGGATTGCTGATGAAAACATGCGTCACTGCACCAATCAGCTTGTCCCCTTGTATAATCGGACTTCCACTCATCCCCTGAACGATTCCTCCGGTCATCGCAAGCAGACGCTCATCCGTAATCCGGATGACAATTCCCTTGGAATGATTATGATTGGAATAATCTACCTTTTCAATCTCAATTTCATATCGGTCAACGACTCCGTTCAGTTCACAAAATAAAAACGCCTTTCCTTTTTTTACTTCATTTCTTAACCCGATGTCGTATACCTTGCCGGAAGCAGCCAGCTCGCAGTTATCCTTTACCTTTCCGAAGATTCCGCATTTTGTATTTGTTTCTACAAGACCTATCCGGTTTTCCTCTGTCCTTCGGATATAACCGCTCATTTCTCCCGGATTACCTGCCTCTCCCGGCACCACCCGGATAATGTTTGCATAATAACAGCTTCCCTCTCCCACCTGAATGAGTCCACCGGTATCCACATCGGTAATTCCGTGCCCGAGTGCACCAAAGAAACCATCCTGGGTCAAAAATGTTAACGTACCGATGCCCTGCGTATCATCTCTGACCCATGCACCGATTTTATACGTGCCGTCTGCCCCCCGCACCGGAATTACCTCCGTACTCAGTTCTTCTCCGTTCCTTCGAAGCAGAATACG
>CALZBV010000131.1 GCA_945622055.1 uncultured Clostridia bacterium | reverse complement strand
GGTAAGGTTCATTATTCAGGTAATGTATTTGAATATGGAAGGAAAGCGTAATGAATAAAGCTATATTTTGGGATAGCGACGGGACTTTGATCTATGGGAATGAATCGGAGGGGATTGCATGGTAGATGGTCATATTCATATTGAGCGCGGAGAGTATACGCTGGATTGGATAAATCAATTTGTTAACAGAGCGGTTGAAATGCAGATTGAAGAAATTCGCTTACTTGAACATTGTTATCGATTTGAAGAATTTGTCCCTATGTACGATTCTGTGTGTACATATAGCGAATATGTAGATGCATGGTTTCATAGACAGGCCGGTGTATTAAAGCTTGAGGATTATTTGGAACTAATCAAGAGAGTTAGGAATGAGCAGTTTCCTGTTGAGATAAAGTTTGGTCTTGAAATATGCTATTTCAAAGAGTTTGAAAACTTTACTTCAGAACTAACGAAAGACAAAGGTTTTGATTTTTTATTGGGCAGTATTCATTTTGTTGATGATTTTGCCTTTGACCATAAGGCCGAACACTGGACCGGAATTGATGTAGACAAAATATATCGCAGATATTTTGAAGATTCTATTTCACTGGCAAAAAGCAAGATATTTGATGGAATAGGTCATCCGGATGCAATTAAGCTTTTTGGTCATAAACCATCGTATTCACTTACAGAATACTATGAGAGTTTAGCTAAGGAGCTTTCGGAAAGTAATATGTATGCAGATCAAAATAGCGGAGTTGCCAGAAGATGCCCTAACACAGCTTCACTCGGTATGGATGAAGAACTGCTTAGAATACTGAAAAAGAATAATGTAAAAATTATTACTTCATCTGATGCGCATTGTCCTGAAGATGTTGGGTATAAAATTAAAGAGTTATATAGTTGTATTTTGGGTAGAAGGTGAAAAATGAAGCTGATTGGAAAAGGAAATACTGCTGAAGTTTATGATGTTGGAGAAGGGAAAATATTAAAGCTGTTTGTAGAAGGTTATCCGAAGCTGGCTGTAGAGCATGAATATGAAAACGCTATGATAATGCAGCGTTTTCAGCTTCCGGTGCCGGTCTGCTTTGAGATGACGGAAGTAAACAATCGAAGTGGGATTGTTTATGAAAAGGTTTCCGGCTGCGATTTGTATGAATACATGATTAAGAGAAATGCCGGAGATGAGGGAATTGAGATTTTTTATAATTTGCAAAATCAGATTTTGAATTGCAAATGCAGTGAATTGATGTCCTATAAGGATTTTATTAAGCTGATGATAGGTGATAGAGCACCTGAAACAATCAATAAGCTGGATAAGCTTCCGGACGGAGAAAATGTTTGTCATGGAGATTTTCATCTTTGGAATATTCTTGTTGATGATAACGGAAAAGCAAAGGTGATTGATTTTATGAATGTTTGCCGCGGACCAAGATTGTATGATATTGCCAGAACTTTTTATCTACTTCAAGGAGACGATAGTTCTGATGAAGGTAAATCTGAAGAAGAAAAGGCAATCATAAGTCAGCGGGAAAGACTTCTTGATAAATATTTGATGCTTCATGGTGTGAAAAAGGAAGAATTGCAGTCATATTTAGAAGTAATCGATGTTTGTCATAAGTGTGAAATGCAATGAAATTGGTGAAGGAAAGGAATTTTTTTGACTAATTTTGTTATGGAGAAATAAAGGAGAATTTATATTTTACAAGAAGGAGAAGCATATGGAACGTGACGATATTATAATACGTGAAGCAGTAATACATATTTTGGATTCCACGGTGGGGATGCCGGTGCTTTCGGACTCCTTGCTTGAGATGGGGCCTGATTTGTGTGATTTTTTACGGAATCATATTTACAGGCTTTTGTCCGGAGATGATTTAAAGAACTGTGTGTTTGATACGGAGTCTTCCGAGGTGTACGCGGCACTTAAGGATTTCAGGGAGGAGAATCTGATTCCGGTCAGCAAGCAGCTTGCAGGGAAGCTGTATGAGATTATGAATGCAAATATTGAGATTCCGGCAGGAGACGTATTTTTTGTGACCTTTCAGGTGGAGTCACGGCAGCACCTTGCCATTTTAAAGATGAATTACAAGGAAGTGTATGTGCACTATACGTCTCTCGGAGAGCAGGATGAGAATATCAATGAGGTGATGAAGCAGACGGCGGCACTGCCGCTTGCCGGTGGGAAGCTTTCCGAGGCGGTGCTGATTGACCTTGAGGGTGATGCGGTTCGGCTGGTGGAGAAGAAGTTTCCGGTAAACGGAGAGAAGGTCAACTATTTGTCCGAGCTGTTTTTGCACTGTCACGCCAGAATGTCGCAGAAGACGAAGCTTGACCTTGTGACAAAGGCAGTGGAACAGATTAATAAAAAGTATTACGATGACGATTTCGAGCAGAAGATGAAGACAAAGAGTGTGCTTCACGAGGAATGTACGAAGGCGGAAGGACCGATAAAGGTAGAAGAGATCGCCGAAAAAGTATTCCAAGAGGCCGCCCCGGAAATTAAGGAAGAGTTTGTGGAAAAGCTGGAAAAATATAAGCTTCCGAAGGAAGAAATCAAGCTTCAGAGTGAGAAAACAACAAAAAAGCTGGAAAAACAGTTTCTGACGACAGACAGCGGAATTGAAATCAATATTCCGATGGAGGAGTACAACAATAAAAAGAACATTGAGTTTATTACCAATCAGGACGGCACGATTTCCGTACTGATAAAGAATGTGAACCGTATTACAAGTAAATGATTATCCCAAGGAGGCAGTTCCTTTAGGGTAAAACTGCGCCTAAGGTTAGTCGTGACTGGCCTTTAAGGATGTTTTGCTGTCAATATCCACGAGTATGATGTCCGGACCAATCTGCTTGATGGCACACCACGGAATGATGTATTCATGGTCCTGTCCGAACAACCCGAACAGCTTGCACGGTCCCGGAACAATCAGTTTTTCAAGGCATCCGGTTGCAATGGAAAATTCCACATCACCAACAAAGCCGAGACGTGCACAGTCTCTGCAGTTAATGACTTCCTTTTGACGCAGGTCGCATAAACGCATAACGACTCCCTGGGCATAGCTTTAGAATAGTATATGGAGTTTTTGTATTTTTGAGAATATTTTTGGCATGAAAAGAGAAAAAAGGATACACAAAATTGGATTTTTTTACCGGAATACTTGACATTTGTCGAAAGATTCATAATAATGGAAGTAAGAGTGCATGCTGTGATTACAGCAGAAGGGGGATATTATGAAGTGTCCGTTTTGCGGAAAAGAAAACACAAGAGTAATTGATTCCAGACCGGCAGATGAAGGCGGTTCCATTCGCCGACGCAGACAGTGCGATGAGTGCGGAAAGAGGTTTACGACCTATGAGAAGGTAGAAACGATTCCGCTTGTTGTCATCAAAAAGGACAACATTCGTGAGCCGTATGACCGTTCCAAAATTGAATCCGGTGTATTTCGTTCCTGCCATAAGCGTCCGATTTCCGTAGATCAGATTACAAAGCTGGTAGATGAGATTGAGACTGTGATTTTTGGCTTGGAGGAAAAGGAGGTTTCCTCTAACCAGATTGGTGAGATTGTAATGGATAAGCTGAAGGATCTGGATGATGTTGCGTATGTGCGTTTCGCATCGGTTTACCGTGAGTTTAAGGACGTGAACACCTTCATGAAAGAAATTAAGAAAATGCTGGATGGGAAATAGCATTCCATGATCATGATTAGGAAATGCAGATGAATAACAGCATTTGTGGACGATGGACTTTTCCGTAAGGGAAAGGATGTTATGCTTGGAAAAGTATTCTCTGCAGCAGTTCTTGGAATTGAAGCAGAGCCAATTTTAGCGGAAGCAGACGTTAAAGACGGGCTTCCGTCCTTTGCTATGGTCGGAGCACTTTCGGGTGAGACCAGGGAGGCAAGAGAACGGGTGCGCATTGCACTTGAGAATTCAGGCTATCGTTTGCCGGTGAAACGGATTACCGTGAATCTGTCACCGGCAGATATCAGAAAAGATGGGACAGCATTCGATTTGTCTATCGCGATAGCAGTTCTGACCGCATTCGGTTATATTCCAGAAGAGTATGGAAAAGATTGCATATTTATGGGAGAATTGTGCCTTGACGGTAAAATCAATCCGGTACCGGGGGTGCTTCCTGCTGCCTGTATGGCGAAGGAGAAGGGATTTTTGCGCATGTTTGTTCCGAAGGAGAACGCAGCAGAGGCACGCGTGGTAAGTGGCCTTGCCGTCTATGCGCCGGAGTCCTTAAAGGAAGTCGTGGACCTGTTATGCTATGGGGAAACGCTTCCTTCGTACGAAGAGGAGCAGGTGGAGGAGTCCGGAAAAGAGCAGGAGCAGCCTGATTTTTCGGAGGTACATGGGCAGAAAATGGCGAAAAGAGCACTTGAGATTGCCGCTGCCGGACGTCATAATGTGCTGATGATTGGTCCGCCGGGGGCAGGAAAAACGATGCTTGCAAAGCGGCTTCCGACGATTCTTCCTTCCCTTACGTTTGAGGAAAGCCTTGAGATTTCAAAGATTTACAGTGTTGCAGGACTTCTTGGCGGAGAGAAAAGACTGATCAGAACGCCGCCGTTTCAGGCTCCGCATCATACGGTTTCGCAGGTGGCGCTTGCGGGAGGAGGACGTCGCGCACTTCCCGGAATGGTAAGCCTTGCGCACAAAGGGGTATTGTTTCTGGATGAATTTCCGGAGTTTCTGCGTGGAACCATCGAAATTTTACGTGAACCTCTTGAGGAAAGAAAGATTACCGTTTCCCGTTTTGAAGCCTCGTATTCGTATCCGGCGGGCGGAATGCTCGTTGCGGCAATGAACCCGTGCAACTGTGGGTATTACCCGGATCATACGAAGTGCAGATGTACACCGTCCCAGGTACGAAGGTACCTGGGTAAAATAAGCCGTCCGCTGTTAGACCGGTTTGACCTTTGCATCGGCGTGGAACAGGTTACGTATCAGGATATAATGAATGATACGGCGGAGGAAGCCTCAGAGCAGATACGAAAGCGTGTTGAAAAGGCGAGAAATGTACAGAGGGAACGGTACCATATGATTTCAGCTGACTGCAATTCAGAGCTTTCCGGAAAAGAAATCGCTCAGTTCTGCGTGCTTACGGAGGCTGCCCAAAAGTGTATGGAACATGCATTTAATGAGCTTTCCTTCAGTGCGCGCGGTTATTACCGGGTGCTGAAAACAGCACGCACGATTGCAGACCTTTCCGGTTCTGAAAAAATAGAAGAAGCCCATGTGCTGGAGGCACTTTTGTATCGTCAGCCGGAGCAGAGATTCTGGGAGGTGTGCTGAGATGAACGAGAAGAAGCTTTACTGGAATTTATTTGCAGGCTGCTGCCTTCCGTCAAAAAAAGGAAATGCAATGCTTGCATATTTTGGCGGACCGAAGGAAATCGTAACAGCAGACCGGGCGGAAAAGGAACTGTTTTTCCGGCTGGCAGAATGTCTTTCGTTTTCTGAAGAGGAGAAGCTGCGGTTGTATTCGGTATCAGAAAAGAATGCGTATGAGGAATACGAAACGCTTGAAAAACAGGGGATATCCTTTGTGACACAAGAGGAGGAGGAGTATCCGGAGCGTTTACGTTCCTGTGCGGATGCACCCTGTTATTTATATTATAAAGGAGTGCTTCCGAAAAAAGATGAGCTGTTTCTTGCGATTATCGGTGCCAGAAAGTGCACCCCCTATGGATTGGAAACAGCGAAGATACTTGCCAAAAGCCTGTGCGCGGAAGGAATCGGCATTGCTTCGGGACTGGCACTTGGCGTTGATTGTGCTGCACATGAGGGCGCTCTTTTGAACGGAGGAAGAACCGTTGCGGTGCTTGGGTGCGGGGTCGACCGGTGTTATCCGGAGGCAAACCGAAGGATTTACGAACAGATTCTTAACTCGGGCGGTGCAATCCTTTCCGAGTATCCGCCGGGGACGCCGCCGCTGCCATGCTTTTTTCCACAGCGCAATCGTATTATCGCAGGCATTTGTGCAGGAATCATCGTAACCGAGGCGAGAAAAAAGAGCGGCACGCTGATAACGGTCTCGCTTGGACTGGATTATGGAAGGAATATTTATGCAGTGCCCGGTCGTGTTACGGATGTGCTGAGCGAAGGCTGTAATTACCTGATTCGTGAGGGAGCAAAGCCGGTGCTTTCTTCAAAGGATATCCTGGAGGATTACCCGGAGCTTTCAAAGAAATCGAAAATGAAAAAAGAAGGGACAAAAACTAAAAGAAATAAAAAAATTGAAAATACTCTTGCAAGTGACGAAAAAATAGTGTATGCTAGTTTGCGTTTGAATTTGCAACATATCGAGGAAATACAGAGGCAGACCGGGATAAACCCGGAGAGACTTGCCGTTATTCTGGCTTCACTTGAAAAACGAGGATGTATGAAACGGTATGGACAGGCATATTATGCACTGTCAGGGGAAGAATAAGGGTTTCATTGAAAGGTGTGGGAAACGATGTCTAAGAATTTACTGATTGTTGAGTCTCCGGCAAAGGCGAAAACCATAAAGAAGTTTCTTGGCAGCAATTATGAGGTTGTTGCTTCGAACGGTCATGTGAGAGATATCCCGAAGAGCAATATGGGAATTGATGTGGAAAATGACTTTGAACCTAAATATATCACGATTCGCGGCAAGGGTGACATTCTTGCCATGCTTCGTAAGGCCGTAAAAAAGGCGGATAAGATTTATCTCGCAACGGACCCTGACCGCGAGGGGGAAGCAATCAGCTGGCATCTTGCACAGGCACTTAAGATAGAAGAGAGTGATGTAAACCGAATCACGTTCAATGAGATTACGAAGAACGCCATCCGCAATTCCATTAAGGAAGCCCGTAAAATAGATATGAATCTTGTGGATGCGCAGCAGACAAGACGAATCCTCGACCGTATCATCGGTTATAAAATCAGTCCGCTTCTTTGGGAAAAGGTAAAGCGCGGACTTTCGGCCGGTCGTGTCCAGTCGGTGGCTCTCCGGATTATCTGTGACCGTGAGGATGAGATTAATGCTGTTGTTCCACAGGAAT
>CALZBV010000130.1 GCA_945622055.1 uncultured Clostridia bacterium | reverse complement strand
GTTTTTTTTGAATACGTTTTAGCAACAAATCCTATGTATAAGGATAAGAAATTAAACGAGATTGACTTTAGTATTTTGACAAGGCTGACCGCAATGGACATTGAAGAATACCTGGAGTATCTGAAATGCTATACAAATAAAGAAGGAAAGGAAATCACCAACAACGAGCGCGGCATCAAACGTAAGCTCTGCTCTCTTCGTACGTTTTATCGTTACTTTCACACCAATCGTATGATTGATGAAAACCCGACCCTTCAGGTAAATATGCCAAAGATTCATGAAAAAAACATTATTCGTTTTGAACCAAATGAGGCTGCTGATTTTCTGGATGTTGTAGAAACCGGTGAACGCCTGACAAAGCAGCAGCAGGCCCGTCATGAAGAAAGCAAGGTGCGGGATCTTGCGCTCACTACGCTTCTTCTTGGCACCGGAATGCGTGTTTCCGAATGCGTTGGAATTGATCTGAAGGATGTTGACTTTTCAAGCGACAGGATTAATATTGTCCGCAAGGGTGGATATGAGTCCTATGTTTACTTTGGAGAAGAGGTCCGTGAAGCCCTGCTTGCATATTTGGAAGAACGTAAAAAAATGGTTCCAAAGGAAGGACACGAAAATGCCTTTTTCCTTTCAAACCGTATGCAACGGATCAGCGTCAGAAATGTAGAAATTCTTGTCAAAAAATATGCCCGTGTAGTAACCTCTTCGAAAAAAATAACACCACATAAGCTGCGAAGTACCTATGGCACAGAGCTCTATAAAGAAACCGGCGATATCTACCTGGTTGCAGATGTGCTTGGACATAAAGATGTCAATACAACAAGAAAGCACTACGCTGACATCGAGGAAGAACGCCGTCGTAGTGCCAAAGATGCAGTTACACTTCGTGAGAAAAAAACAACCGAATAAATTCAAAGCAAAAACAGATGATTATCTCTTATGCTCGCTGATAATTCGTTCCAGCTCCATCACATCGGACGGCGTCAGTGGCTGGTTTTTTAAATATTCAACCAGAAAGCAATTTAAAGAACCATTGTATACCTTATCTAATAATGCTTTGGTTTCAATGGTCTGAACCGACCTTTTTGAAATCATTGCGCGGCAGATGAATCCGGGATCCTCCCTGCTTACTGCACCCTTTTCAATCAGACGGTTAATCACAGTGTAGGTAGTATTTTTCTCCCAACCTACATACTCTTTAATTATCTTAGAAATATCCTTAGCTGCAAGAACCTTATTGGACCAAAGAAGCTCCATAATGTTCAATTCACCTTCATGAAGACGAATCTCGTTCATGTTTACACCCTTCTACATCCTTCTACTTTTGTAATGCCAGGAAAATACCCTCAGAAGCAAATTCAAACCCCATTTTTAAACATGCTTCACTTTGTTACTGTGTGTTCCCTGAAAAGACCGATGAATATCTTTTTCGAACACAGGATAATTCTACCATATTAGAACGCAAAAATCAAGTATTTGCAGTCCGAAAGTTATATCATACAAAACAATGCATAAATCGGAATATGCTTTAATACATCTGTAGAATAGAAATTTTCGTCACCGACTCGAAGAAACCTTTCCCCATTATTGTTTGAATGATTGGCGTAATATGCCCCGATACTCTTCCCTTTTGAATTACTGGAAGTTCTAAGTTCTACCGGTGTCTTAATACCTTTTCTACAAAGTACGAATTCCACTTTTGCCTGAGCTTCCGACTCCCAAAACGAAAGTGAATACTCTTTTGACTGATGTAAGGTTTGCATCACATAATTCTCTATCAGGGCTTTTCGTATAGTTTCATTCATTTGTCCCCCAAAGGTAGCAGAAAGCATTCCAACATCCGGCAAATACAGCTTAAAATGATTTTCCTTATTCTCCTGCTCTAGCTTCAGCACCACTCCACTTTCCTCTAACGCACAAATACTGTCCTGATATAGCGCGTATGTGACGCCCTTACGGATAGTGTTAAACCGGAATTTTTTGTTTTCTCTTGCAAGCTGTTTTGGAAGCACATCCAACACCTGAATCGCCTTTGATGCATCCGATGGTTCCAGTGTAGCTTCCAGCGAGTGCCGGATTCGTGTCATTACACCAAGCAAAACCTCGGCAACATTGTCAGTAGAATTTGAATACAGATATTCATTAATGGAAGCCGGCATACCACCAACGACAAGATATTCTTCAAACAGAGCCAAAAGCTCCTGATGGACAATATCCGGAATCGGCTGCTCTGTTGCAAAGTGTCCTTTGATAATATCTTTGTACCATTCATTTCCAACCGCAGACAAAAACTCATCGAATCCAAGCGGATACAAACACACTACCTGAAAGCAATCGTATGCTTCTTTTCCCGGAAACTGACTGCAGATTGCCAGAACAGCGGCTTCATGATAATGCTCCAACGCCCTGTAAAGCGGTGGACAAAAGGTTATTTCGTCAAAAACAATCAAAACCCCGGAAAGATAGGAAGGCTCAACCTGGAAGAAATCGGCTACAATCTCGCTGATGTTTTTTCCTCCAAGAATTTCATTACTAAACTTCTCTCTTGCGACTTGATTCAGTTCAAAATTCAAGTACAAATATTGAGAATAGTTGTTCTTTGCAAAATCAATCGCAAGATACGTTTTTCCCGTTCCCTTGGTTCCGCAAAGCAAAAGCGGATTCTGACAGCAATTTTCCTTCCATTCCACCAAATCCATCATACAATTACGATTCATCAAAGCTACTCCTTACTTCATACGAAATCACAGGCTTCCCTCCTGACGCCTGAGTTTACTCAGCAACTCCTCAAAATATGCCGGTGGCTCAGAAGAAAATTCAACATATTTTCCCGTTCTGGGATGAATGAAGCCAAGAACCCCTGCATGAAGTGCCTGCCCCTCCAGGTGAAAAGGATCTTTTTTCTGTCCATACACGGTATCTCCGAGCAATGGGTGTCCCTTAAAGGACATATGAACTCTGATCTGATGTGTCCGGCCGGTTTCCAGTTCACAGATTACATGGGAATATTTATTCCCAATCGTTTCCAGAACACGATAATTTGTTGCCGCATATTTCCCTCTGGAAGTGCTTGCCGTCATTTTCAGGCGGTCATTCGGATGACGGCAGATATAGGACTCAATACGACCGCAAGGCTCCGAAAATGTACCATAGACCAGTGCATTGTACCTTCTGGTAATTGAATGTACCTTGAATTGCTCCGCAAGGCTCCGATGTGCTGCATCATTTTTACATACAACCAGAATCCCCGTTGTATCCATATCGATTCGATGCACAATGCCCGGGCGCAGAATCCCATTGATTCCGGACAAAGAATCCCCACAATGATAAAGCAGACCATTCACGAGTGTTCCCGTGTAATGCCCTGCTGCAGGATGCACCACCATCCCTTTTGGCTTATTTATCACTATTATGTCCTCATCCTCGTAAACAATATCAAGAGGAAGCTCCTCCGGCTCTACTGCAAGCCCTTGTGGCTCAGGAAGCAAAACAAGTATTTCATCCTCTTCCTTTACCGGTTCCTTACTCTTTGCAGGTGCATCATTCAGCAAAACCTTCCCTGCATCAATCAGCTTCTGGACATAAGAACGGGAAAGCTCAGGACATAGCACCGCAATACATTTATCCAGTCTTAATCCTTCCTGTTCCTCAGACACACAAAAACTTATTTTTTCCATTGAAAATCCTCATCCTTGTAATAAAAAAGCGTCAATGCAAAGGCAAGAATACAGCCACAGGTAATTGCAATATCTGCAACATTAAATACCGGAAAATGAATCAGATCAAAAGAAAACAAATCCGTAACCTTATGAAATATGATTCGGTCAATGAAGTTTCCGACAGCTCCTGCCACAATCAGTATGGCACAGATTCGAAGCGGAACCATTCTCTTCGTTCTCGGCATTCTAAGGTATATTCCTACTAAAAAGCAAAAAATCAGAACAGAAAACACCGTTAACAATATCGTATACTTCCCTAACAGCCCCCACGGACCGCCGGTATTAAATACAAGCTGTAAAGAAAAAACATTCTTCCAGAGAATCACAGGACGTACACTCAGACATTCTCTTGCCCATGCCTTTGTCAGCTGATCAACAAGTACAATCATGATAACAAGTGCAAGATGAAAAATACAGTCCCGGACAAATCGTTTCTTATCCATCACTACTCCTTTACGTCAGAAAGCAGCGAATAACTTTCTGACTAAATTTCTACTCGTCCAGATTCAAAATCTGAATGTCATCCTCCGAATCCTCTAACGGATTTACAAGCTCAGACTTTGTGTTCTGTTCTTCATAAACACGAACCGGAACCTCAACCGTATCCGATACTGCATCAAACATGGATAAATCTTCCAGCTTAATGGAAAAGCTCTGACTGTCAAGCAGCTCGTTCTGAGAAGCCATAAGACTCTTAAATCTTGCCTTGTACATATCATACTGGCGTACCAGCTCAACCGTCTGTTTACGAACAGCCTCCAGTTCACGTTTTGCATCATCCAGAATAATCGTAGCCTTGGAAACAGCCTCCTGCTCAATTACCTGAGCATTCTTTCTTGCATTTGCCTTTGTCTCCTCAGCAGTCTTTTCCGCAAGCACCAGTGCCTTCTGAAGCGTTTTTTCAATTGATTTATAATACTGGATACCCTCATTCAAAACACTGATTCTGTCACGCATTTCCATGCGGTCACGGTAGAGCTCCTCGTAGTTATCCAGAATTTCATTCATGAAATTGTCAACATCCTTTTTGTCGTAACCAAGACCTCCGGACTTGAATACCTTATTTTGAATTTCAATCGGTGTTATCATTTTGTATTCTCTCCTTACCTTTATTCAAACGTTGCTTTATTGATACTGCAAAAATGTTACGGAAATTCTGCCTTTTTTCGTAAGTGCTCCAATCGTTTTCAACTTAACCTTTCCAAGTCCCCGGTAAGAAATCACATCCCCTTCCTTTACAATCGTAGACGGAGATAAAATTTCTTTTCCGTTCAAAAACAGCTTCCCGGACGGAATATCTGCGGCAGCAGTACTTCTTGAAACATGAAACGCTGCTGCTGCAATCGCATCCATTCGAACTGCTGCAACCGACCTGGTAAACTCCTTAAACTCCCGCTCAATGGCAATCTCTGAAAGCGAAAACCGTTCACAGGATACCTGCGTATGACGCACCTGTGTCAGCTGCTCTGATAAAAAGGATTCCATTCTTTCGCAGCAGAACAAATAAGCATCGGTATCCTTCAGAAAAATATCACCAATCACAGAGCGTTCCAAGCCAAGTCCCAGAACACTTCCCAAAATATCCCGATGGGATAACTTCTCTGCGAATCTGCGGTTTTTCGGTGAAATCCGAAGGCAGGTAATCGGAAAATCCTGCTCGGATAATGCAGCTTCTTCCGAGGCAATCCCCAGCATAACCCGTTCGCAATCAGCAATTCCACCAAAAAACTGAAACTTACAGCCATTCAAAACGTTCTTCGCACATTGAACCTCACTAAGCGTCAGAAAATCCGTAAATACAGGATAACAGGAAAAATCCGCACGCTTACGAAGCTCCATAATACGTTTCTTTAATAAATCTTCTTCCATAGCTTCAGTTACCTTTACCGGTTCAGTGTCGGTACCTCAAAGCTATTCTGCTCGATGTAGGAAAGATAGTCTCCGGAAATCTCAACATTTTCAGGAGAAATAATGAAAATCAGATTCGAAATCTGATGAATCTTCCCATTCAAGGAATATACCGCACCGGAAACAAAATCCATAATACGCTGTGCAAGCGCAAGGTCAATTCCCTCAAGATTCACAATTGTTGCGTTCTCACCGACAAGCATATCACAGATTGCCTGGGAATCATCAAATCTGGTCGGCTTCATTACACTTACTTCCATGATACGTGCAGAACGAAGCGGTACTACACGATTCTGGGTGACCGGACGTTCTACTGCCTTCGGACGTTCCCTGAAATCGTCAAAATTATCTTCCGTGCGGGTCGGCTGCTTTACAATAGGCTTTGTCGTGGTCGTAATCGAAGCTCCCTTTACAGTATCCTTTCTCATCACCGGAGGCTCCTCCGCACGAAAGGTACGTTCCGGCTTCTTATCCTTCTTTGCCGGAAGCTCATTGTCGTAATCATCAAAATCATCGTAATCGTCTTCGTCCGTGATACTAAATTTATTCAGAATTTTTTCCATAAACTTTGCCATTGTAAAACGCTCCTTTAGTTTGATTTCGTATAGACGCGATGTCCAAAAATACCGGTTCCCACCCGTACAAGAGTTGCACCCTCTTCCACGGCAACCTCATAGTCTCCGGTCATTCCCATCGACAGCTCATCCATATCTATATTATCAATGTTTTTGGAATTGATGTCAACCATTAATTGCTTCATTTTTCTAAAATATTCGCGATTTTCCTCGGCATTTTCCGTATATGGTGCAACCGTCATCAAACCACGGACACGAACATGCGGAAGCACACTCACGGCACGCACAAGCTCCTCTAATTCCGCCGGTGCAATTCCTCCCTTAGAAACCTCTCCGGCGATGTTTACCTCCAGCAAAATCTCTGAAACAACACCGCGTTTTACAGATTCCTCTTCAATCGCCTCTGCCAGATGCAGTGAGTCCACACTGTGAATCAGAACCGTCTTACCAACGACATACTTTAGCTTATTGGTCTGAAGAGAACCAATCATATGCCAATGCAGCGGTTCCGTAATTTCTGCCTGCTTATCTCTCAGCTCCTGCGGACGGTTTTCACCGAATTCAATCATTCCGGCCGCCATTGCCTCCCGTAAATCACTGACCGGCATAGTCTTACTGACGGCAATCAGTGTAACTTCATCTGCATTTCTTCCTGCACGTTCACAGGCCCTGCGAATATTATCCTTAACCTCTGAAATTGCCTGTCCTATCGTACTTTCCCGCATTGCTTAATCTCCTTCCACCAAAATCACATCCTTGCTTACGGCTGCCGTATCCAAAACAATATGATCATACAGGGATACACCACCGGCAAGTCCGGCTTTTACCAGAATATATCCGTCTATATCCGTAATACGCACAATCCGGCGAAAAACCGCATAACCT
>CALZBV010000129.1 GCA_945622055.1 uncultured Clostridia bacterium | reverse complement strand
GAAGATTCTCCGCCGGTGTCAGCCCCTCTGCCAAAAGACCTGAATTTGCCGTCACCTCCGTAAGCTTCTGCTCCAGGTGGGAAATCACTTCTTCACCGGCATTTGGCATCAGCTGGATAATAAAACCGCCGGCTTCTGCCACTGTATTGTCCCGGTTCATCAGTACGCCGAGCGCAACCGAAGACGGTACCTGCTCTGAAGCAGCAAAATAATACGTTAAGTCCTCTGCCACCTCCCCGGAAATCAGCTCAATTTCACCTACATACGGCTCCTTGAGTCCCAGGTCCTTAATGACACGAAGCGTTCCCTGCCCGACAATTCCGCCAACATCCAGCTTTCCGTCCGCTCTTGCCGGAAGCATTGCCTCCGGATGCGCAACACAGCCCTTTACGCGTGCCAACGAATCAGCCGTAACCGTAATCGTCCCTGCAGGCCCATCTCCCAAAAGCTGCACGGTCAGCACATCTGCCCTGCCCTTCATCATACTGCCCATCATGGCTGCTCCGGTCAGCAATCGTCCCAACGCAGCCGTAACGACCGGACTCGTATTGTGAATCTGTCTGGCCTTCTCCACGAGATGTCTGGTTGTTGCAGCAAACGCACGAATCTGCCCGTCTGCAGCACTTGCACGAATAATATAATCTTCTGAACTGCTCATTTCAAACTCCATTTTTCCATTCCTGTTTGGCGTGCCTGCCTTCCATCTGCTTGCGCCAAACGGAATTATTTCTATTTTATTCCTTCAGACTCTGTCCCGAGAACCCGAACGGCATCAGTTCCTCCAGCGTATAAACCAGATAGTCCTGTTCCGAACGTGCAAGGACAATTAAAAAGTTCTTGGGATTGCAAAATTCCATCATCACCTGACGGCAGACACCGCACGGAGCGCAAAAATCCTGCACCTCCTCGCCTCTGCCGCCAACAATGGCGATTCCGAAAAAGCTCCGTTTTCCTTCGCTGACTGCCTTAAAAAAAGCGGTACGTTCCGCACAGTTGGTCGGTGAAAAGGCAGCATTTTCGATGTTGCAGCCGCCGAAAATCTCATTATCGGAGGTAAGCAGTGCAGCACCAACCGAAAAGCCGGAATACGGAGCGTATGCTCTCTTTCGGTAATCCATTGCCACCCGGATGAGCTTTTTGCAAACCGCATCACTCATCGTATCCGGAAACTGTCTCCCTTTCTCCCGCACAGCAGGAGTCTTCTTCTCATAAAGTGAAAGCTTTGTATTCTCTGCCTCAGACATATTTTTCCCTCCATTTCAGAACAAAACCTATTCTTCCTTCATAAGCCTTACAATACGACTTGTGCCAAGACGTGAAGCCCCCAGAGCCAAAAATTTATCCGCATCTGCAAAGGATGAAATACCACCCGCCGCCTTAATGCGGACATCCTCTCCAACATGCTCTGCAAACAGTGCAACATCCTCAAACGTCGCACCCCCGGTCGAAAAACCGGTTGAAGTCTTGATATAATCCGCCTTGGCCTCGGTAACAACACGGCACAGTTCTATTTTTTCTTCCTTCGTAAGCAGACAGGTCTCAATAATCACCTTTAAAAGCTTACCGTTACAGGCTTCTTTAATCTGCCTGATTTCATCCAGCACTGCAGCGTAATTTTTCTCCTTTACCCAGCCAAGATTGATTACCATATCAATCTCATCTGCACCATTCGCAACAGCGTCCTTTGTCTCAAACACCTTCGTCGCAGTGGTGTGATAGCCATTTGGAAATCCGATGACGGTACAGACTGCAACCCGGCCGTTTAAGTATTCCTTACAACGTTTTACATAGGAGGGCGGCACACAGACCGATGCCGTGTGGTACGTGCAGGCATCGTCACAGAGCTGCCGGATTTCCTCCCAGGTGGCCGTCTGCGCCAGAAGCGTATGGTCCACGTATTCTGCTATTTTTGATTTTTCCATGCTCTATTCTCCTCCATTCCTTGTAACGGCAGAAGCCGCAGAAGAATAATTTTCTATAATGCACAAACCAACAGACACAAAAAGCATCTGTTGGTCAATGATTTCTCTTTTATGCAAGCTCCAGCGCTACACGCATCATATCCCTAAAGCTCGTCTGTCTCTCTGACGCAGGCAATGCCTCACCGGTATAAAGGTGATCGGAAATCGTCAGCATACAAAGTGCCTCCTTCTTTGCATACGCAGCGTTCAAATACAATGCCGCTGCCTCCATTTCCACACAAAGAATGCCCATTCTCTTCCAGCGGTCATTAAAGGTCGGATCGGCATGATAAAAGACATCGGAAGACAGGATATTTCCGACTGCAACCGGAATTTCAAGCTGTTCTGCGGTTTCGACTGCCTTACGTACCAGCTTAAAGTCCGCCAAAGGCGCATAGGTGCCCGGAAGATTGAACTGCTCCGCGTAATTGCTGTTCGTGGAAGCACCCATTCCGATAACCAGGTCGCGTAGCTTGACCTCATCGGAAATACCACCTGCAGAACCGATACGGATAATTCTGTCCACGTCATAAAAATTGTATAGCTCATACGAGTAAATACCAATGGATGGCATTCCCATACCGCTTCCCATTACTGAAATCTTCTTTCCCTTGTACTCACCGGTAAATCCAAGCATGTTACGAACCGTATTAAAGCAGGTAACATCTTCCAAAAATGTCTCTGCAATAAACTTCGCCCGGAGCGGATCTCCCGGAAGAAGCACTGTTTTTGCGATTTCCCCTTCACATGCCGCAATATGTGGTGTCGGAATCTGTAACATAAAGCACCTCTCCTCTCCGATAATTCAAGTAACCTGTACTATCTTCAGTATACACAAAACTGCCCAAAAGGTCAAGCATCTCGCAGACTGACACAACATGTATTTTCCAAAGCTGCCCATGTCCGAAAGCAAATATCTGCGTACCCGTTTGAATTTTTTGTAACAAAAGGCTTCTACCTTTATTTATGAAAAAATACTTTCTTTTTATGCCAAAATATGGTACAATAAAGTAGATTTGCGATATTGTTTCAGAAAGGAGTTACTATATGAAGCAGTCAGTCTCAGAGCAGTTTCTGGCGCAGGCAAAGCCGCTGATTAGCAAGCTGCAAAACGGTATGCTTGTCCTACAGCATTCAGACCGCCGGAATCCGCAGATTATTTATGCAAATGATATCTTTCTGGAGCTGGTAGGCTATTCCCTTGCCGAGCTTCTGGAGATTACAAAAGACTCCCTCTCCTCCATTGTTTTTCTTCCGGATTTTTCCAAGTTTTGTCTTTCCCTGGAGCGTTCCGGCGAAGAAAGCGAAGCAGGAATAACCTACCGTCTTGCCACAAAGAACGGAGCGAGCTGCTGGGTCCTTGCTCACCATAAAAAAGCCATAATCAACGGCGAATCGTATATTTTTATTACCTTTACCAATATTCAGGATTTGATGGGAACGCAGCTTGAGCTGGAGGCAAATAACAACCAGTGGCAGGACATTGTAAACTCAGTTCCGATCGGCTTCGCCATTTTTTCCATTGAAAATGGCAGCGTTTCCACTCTTTCTGTTAACCAGCCCCTCATTGATTTCTCCAACGAGCTTGGCATGCGTATAGATGGGAATTTCCACGGCTGGACCAGGGAGCAGCTCATGCTTACGTTCAATCAGAACCTGTTTTGCTTCTGCGTAGAAGAAGACGTTCCGCTTGTTCAGGCTCTCCTTGAGGAAAGCATTCTGCAGGAAGTCTCACAGTGCAGGTTTCGCTTAAATGGTTCTACAGAGGACAATCCGATCTGGATTTTCTCCAAATGTCATTCCAGACCGTTAACCGCCACCCGTCGAAATTATTACGTTACATTTCAGGATGTCACAAATGAGGTAGCGCAGGAAAAAGAGCTGCAGAAAAGCCATTCCCTTCTTCTTTCCCTCAGCTACCACGACTCACTGACCGGTGTTAAAAACCGTCATTCCTATGAGTCCTTTATCAATCATTGTAAATCAAACCGCCAATCCAATGTCGGTATTGCCTTTGCTGACATCAACGGATTAAAAACAATTAACGACTCCCTCGGTCATATCTACGGTGACCGGATGATACTGGATTTTGTTGCACTTTTGATTCACGAGTTTACTACAGAACATATTTACCGTATCAGTGGTGATGAATTTGTCATCATCGAACCGGAGATTTCAAAGGCGGACTTTTTTCACAAAATCGAACGAATCCAGGCTCTTGCAAACGAACGTGGCTCTCTGGCAAGTATCGGCTATATCTGGAAGGAGAAGGTAAGCGATATCCGCCGCCGTACCGACCAGGCAGAACAGCTTATGTATGTTGAGAAGCAGAAATACTACGAAGCACAGAAAAATGCGACCTCAAAGCATCGTCCGAAGCTCCTGAACCAGCTTCTGTCAGATATGGAAAACGGTAATTTTGTGATGTATCTTCAGCCCAAATCCATGATAGCAAACTCTACGATTGTCGGAGCCGAGGCCCTCGTGCGAAAAATAGAAGATGATGGCCGGATTGTTGCACCATATGAGTTCATTCCACAGCTCGAACAGCTCCGGCTGATTCCTAAAATAGATTACTTCATTCTGGAAGAGGCCTGTCGTCTTTTAGAGAGACTGGACAAGCAGAATCGTTCCAAGCTTAAGATATCCGTAAATATGTCACGTGTTACGCTGGCAGAAAACGATTACATTGAGCAGATTGAAGCCATCTGCAGCCGCTACTGCTTTCCACATGAGCACCTGGAGTTTGAGATTACCGAATCCAACAAAACCATGGATACCAACCGTCTCGAAGAAGCAATTCAAAAGCTTCGTTCTTTCGGCTTTGGTGTTTCACTGGATGATGTCGGTACCGAATACTCTTCGTTCCCAATGCTGACTTTGGTAGGAATTGATACGGTGAAGCTGGACCGTTCCTTTATTATTCAGGTTAACCAGCCGAAAGCCCGGAAGCTGGTCAAACACATTGTCGATATGTGCCATGACCTTGGGCTTTCCGTAATCGCAGAGGGTGTGGAAACAGATGAACACAGAGCTCTTTTGCAAACGTTGGATTGTGATATGTATCAGGGCTATCTGCTTTCCAAACCGATTCCGGTAGAAGATTTTTTAGAGCGGTTAAGCTAAGCACTATAGAAAATGCAGATAAACCAGGTTTTCACCGGATTTGCACAAAAGCCGGTGAACAAAAACAGGCTGCTTTGCCGAGATTCCAACAAAGCAGCCTGTTTTCTGTTTTCTCTGTAACGTTATGTCCCTGTTCCTTATTTCTTGTATTTTTCCAGTCTTTTATCTTCCATGGTCGCAATGCTGTATTCAATCTCAACCTTGTCTGTTTTAATTATCTTATGATACTCCTCAAGAATTCTTCCCGCTACCTTTTCTCCATTCTCCGGAGTGGTATCCATTAATACCACAACAACCTGTTTACTGGAGTACCGCGTGGACACATCCACTCTTCTGAGTGAATAGAAAATCGCATTCTGCAAGGCCTCCAATACTGTTTCAATATCCTGTGGACTGCAATTACGTCCCTGTTTCTGCTCTACAGTAAACAGCACAATCTGAACCTCATGCTGATTTCTCTCAACAAACCGCCGAATAAAGTTATACACCTGGGGGAAATTATCATATTCCAGCACGTAAGCACCGTTATTGGCATCTGATCTTGAAATAAGGTCACTAAGATACTTAAGGTCAATCGTGCTGCCGGCACGCTCCGATTCCTCTTTTCTTGACTCACTATAGAAATGAAAGGAATTCTTTCCGTTTTGCTTTACAAAATAAAGTGCCTTATCTGCTGCAGAAAAACAACTCTTAAAATCCTCTCCGTCCTCCGGAATCTGTGCGATTCCAATGGAAACCGAAGTGTTCGTTTCATAATTACACTGATCGATTTTATATTTCATCTCCCGGATAATGGCATTTGCCAGAGCCTCCAGCTCCTGCTTTTCCCGATCCCCTCCGACAAACATGAGAAATTCGTCACCGCCGACTCTTCCGAGAATATCATCTGCCCCGGCATAGGCCTTCAGGGTATCCGCATACATCATCAGCGCCTTATCTCCGGCCAGATGACCATATTTATCATTAATCGGCTTGAAATTATCCATATCCATCATAAAAATAGTACCCTTGCCGCCATTTTTGATAATCTCACTGACCTTTTCCTCCACATAGGACTTATTCCATAATCCGCAGAGAGGATCCTGTGCGGATTTATCCTTTATCTGCTGTACCTCCCGGATTTTTTTATCAAGGCGGTCTGCAAGCTCTCTTCGCAGATCCTCCAGTTCAAGAATTCGCGCAATCCTTGCCCTCATAACACTCGTCACAAACGGTTTGGCAATAAAATCCAAAGCACCAAGCTTCAGACATTTATTCTCTGTATCTGCATCATTATCAGCAGTCAGGAAAATAATCGGAATATCCTTCTTCGTCTCCATTGCTTTGATTTTTTCCATTACCTCAAAGCCATCCATCCCAGGCATATTAATATCCAAAAGAATCAGATCCGGAGTATAATTGTTCAGATATGTCAGAGCCTGTTCCCCCGATACAACTGCAATCACCTTGTACAGGTCCGCCAGCGCAGCCTTGGCAGCAGAAAGATTCGTTTTGTTATCGTCAACTACAAGAATTGTTTTCATTATGCTTTCTCCTTTTCGCTCCCCGGACGCTTTCTTCATGTACCTGCCGTCTGAACACAGGGGATTCCTCATTCATCGTAAATACTATTGGTTCCATTTTATACTTTATTTCTTTTCCCGTCAAGAACTTCCTCGGAATGCAGTCCCCAAACTTACTTTTTCCCCCGTCCTGCTCCCGTTTTTCTTTTCCAAAGCAGAGAAAAAAGCTCCTTATATGCTCTTTCCACACAGCTAAGCGTCTCTGTGGAAGGCTCTGTCTCAGAATAAACAGTTCTCTCATACACCGGAATAAAGTCAGTGATACTCTCCGGGAAATCATTTTTCAATCTACAACCGTATTCCTCCAGAGTCTCGCCTTCTTTTTTGCGATAGCCAAGTCTTTGCAGCATTCGTCCGCATTTTCCGCAGAGGTAAAGCACCTTCCGGCCCCTTTCCATTTTTCTGTATCTGTATCCGGTAACCAGTCCTGCAGCTCCAAGATACGAAACCAGGAATATAGCACAGCAGGCCACAGGT
>CALZBV010000128.1 GCA_945622055.1 uncultured Clostridia bacterium | reverse complement strand
CAATGTAACGGTCTTAGAAGCAAGAATCCCATTGCTTTAGCTGTGGGAGTGTCAAGAATCAGGGAATTCATGACATTACCAGAACAGTCGAAGACAGTGCCAACGGAATTGTCGGTGTTGCAGAGAATGTAACTGTACTGGTAGAAGCAATTGCAAGAATCAAAGATGAGAGTGATAACAATCAGAACATTGCCAAAGAACTCGAGGATGAGGTCGGAAGATTCGAAAAAATGTAAATTACCATCTAAAGCGGCACCAGGAACAAAGGTCTATGCGCTAATGCTTTGCGCATGTAAGGATTTGACAATAGCAGTTGAATTAAAGGAACCGGGGCTGCTTTGGTGTAAAATAAATAAAGATATTTGTTTTTTTGTTAATGTGTGATTGTCTTGTAAAGAACAGGGGGCGATTTTGATGCCATTTAAGATAGTTCGTAATGACATTACAAAAATGAATACAGAAGCAATTGTCAATACTGCGAATGACAATCCTACTGTTGGTACTGGCTGTGATAGTGCTGTTTACAAGGCAGCAGGCTATGATGAGCTTTTGAAATACCGGGAAGAAAAGATTGGATTTGTACCGGAGGGGGGAGCTTTTATCACTCCCGGATTTCATTTGAAAGCGAAATATATTATTCATGCAGTAAGCCCTCTTTATATGGGAGGTGACCAAGGCGAAGAAGAAAAGCTTCGTTCCTGCTATAGAAAGAGCCTGCAGCTTGCAAAGGAGAATGGAATTAAGTCTATTTCATTTCCGCTGATTTCTACCGGAGGATTTGGTTATCCGAAGGAAGAAGGAATGCGAATCGCAGTAGATGAGATTCATGCATTTCTGCTTGGTAATGAAATGGATATTTTTCTGGTAGTTTTTGATACAAAGGCAACACAGCTGGGAGAGAAGATTTATCCTGACCTTGAAGCATATATAGACCATAATTATGTTAAGGAAGCCAGGGAAGAAGAATATGGTGCTGCTTGTTTTGAAGCCATGAGGCCAAGTGAGCCCGGATATGACAGGTATCTTTCAAATACCCGGATGATTGAAAGACGTACCCGGAGAAAGGCTGAAGCACAGAGAAGAGAAACGGCTGACTTTAGTAACGGGGCATTGCCACCCGCAGGTGCAGTTCCAAAGGCCATAAAGGCCTCCTTTACAAGTCCTGCTTTCGATTTTGAAGAGCAACACGAGAGCAGGCTTCAGGAAAGAATTCGGCATATGTCTGACACTTATTCAGAGTATCTTATGTATCTGATTAAAGAAAGGCATATGGAGAATGCGGAGGTCTGGAAAAGGGCAATCGTAGACAAAAAGGTTTTCTCTAAGATTAAGAATAACACAAATTATCACCCGAATAAACTGACAGCTTTGTGCCTGTGTGTGGGAGCAAAGCTGAATCTGGATGAATCAAAGGATCTTCTGGCAAGAGCAGGATATGCGTTATCACCTTGTGATAAGACAGATATTATCTTTTCCTATTTTATTGAGAATGAGATTTATGACATGATTGAACTGGATATCCAGCTGGAGGAGCATGGATTGCCTTGCATCATTTCGTAAGTTTTATGGTCGCTTTCAGGGAGACCGGTTTTGAAAATCTTTTTTGTATAATGAGCCTGTCAAGAGAAAACACCGTGAGGTGAATGAATTTCAGGAGGGCGAATATTATGCGTAAAGGATTAACAGAAGTTGTATTTATTTTAGACAGAAGCGGGTCTATGAGAGGTCTTGAGGCCGACACAATTGGTGGCTTCAATTCCATGATTGAGAAGCAGCGCAAAGAGGAAGGCGAAGCTTATATCTCTACAGTACTTTTTGATGATCAATCAGAAGTTTTGTATGACAGAGTGCCGGTAGGTAAGGTAGAGCCGATGAATGACAACCAGTATTATGTCAGAGGCTGCACAGCCCTTCTGGACGCGCTGGGCGGAGCAATCCATCACATTGCAAATGTTCATAAGTATGCCAGGGAAGAAGACAGACCGGAAAAAACGCTGTTTATTATTACAACTGATGGTATGGAGAATGCCAGCCATAAGTATTCCTTTGATAAAGTGAAGAAAATGGTAGAGAAGGAAAAAGAAAAGTATGGCTGGGAGTTTCTGTTCCTGGGAGCAAATATCGATGCGATTGAAGTTGCAGGAAGATTTGGAATTGGAGCAGACAGAGCCATTAACTATGAATGTGACAGAGAAGGCACCGCTTTGAATTATAAAGTGCTTTCCGAAACAGTATCTGCAGTTCGCAGAGCGAAGAGCAGGGGTGAGCTGGACAAGGCAGTATTTGCCTGCTGTGCACCAATCAGAGAGGATTATCAGAGACGCCATAAGAGGGATGGGCGTGATTAGCATGGTTGATTATGGGCGCAGCAGGTAAGAATTATTTGACTTAGGAGCTTCCTGTATTGGACAAAATCCGTTGACAAACATGGAAACCTGAAATATCATAGAAACAGAGGGTGTCTTAAGAACACCCGAATGATTGTCTGATGGGAATGAGAGCTATGATGCATGACAAACGTTATACGAGAAGGAGAAGAAGGAGGAATGGTCCGGATTTTGGCAACCGTTCTTCGCACAGAAGAGACAGCAGATTACCGGGATTTTTAGCAGTGTTACTTTTGTCGGTCGGTGTTGGTCTGGGCGCATATGCCATTGCCGACCATAATCTGAACAAAAAGGAAGCAACGCCACAGCCGACCCCTGTGGCTACGATGCCGCCTGAGGTAACGCGTGGGCCGGAAACGACTCCGGTTCCGACAATTTCAGAGGAACAGGGAACGTCCGGTGTTGTCTATCCGGACGGTGTACTGGAAGACTTTGTGGACACCAGACAGCGGGTAAAGGCAAAGGGAATCTATGTCAATACTGCTTATCTGGGGCGGAAGGCAGGAAGTACTGTTTATCCGGACATTGATGAGCTGATTGAGCTTTTGGATACGACGGAGCTGAATGCGATGGTAATTGATATTAAGGATGATACCGGTTACATTTTGTTTGATTCGGGAAATGAGCTGGTAAATGAAATCAATGGTGAGACCCGTTATATCCAGAATCTTCCTGAGTTTATTGCCAAGCTGAAGGCACACAACATCTATTGTATCGCGAGAATCGTAACCTTTAAGGATAAGGTAATGACAACCGCAAAGCCAAACATGGCGGTAAAGGATGCAAAGGGCGCGGTGTTTGTGGACGGAGATAATGAGCAATGGCTGAATCCTTACAATCAGCAGGTGCGTGAGTATTTAATCAGTATTGCAAAGGAGGCTGCGGCAGCGGGCTTTGATGAGATTCAGTTCGACTATCTCCGAATGTCCAGCTCTCTCAAGATGGATACGGCGGATTTTGGTGATATTCCTGAGGGGATGACAAAGAGCGATGCCGTGATTGAGTTTGTGAAGTATGCCTGTGAGGAGTTGAAGCCAACCGGTGTATTTGTCAGTGGGGATGTGTTTGCGACAATTATCAACAGTGTCGGTGACGGTGCCAGAATCGGACAGAGCTACGTGGAGCTGAGCCGGTATCTGGATTATATCTGTCCGATGGCATACCCGTCCCATTATAATTTTGGCTATGGCGGGATTAAGTATCCGGATACAAAACCGTTTGATTTGATTCTCATGGAGATGCGTTCCTCCGTGAAGAAGCTGTCAGTGATTGAAGAAGGGCAGCATCGTGCAGAGGTACGACCGTGGCTACAGGATTTTACGGCAACCTGGCTTGGAGCCGGACGTTATTTGCGGTACGGAAAGCAGGAGCTACGTGCACAGATTTCTGCCGTTTATTCTGCGGGCTACAGCGAATGGCTCTTATGGAATGCGGTAATGAACTATTCAAAGGATGGTTTATTAAGAGATAAGGATTGGTGAGGCAGTAGTTTTTTACTTGCTTTTCCGAAAAGAGGGAAGAAAAGGAAAACAGATGGAAGAATGGATTTTAAAGAACAAAAAGGCCGATATTGAGGAGCTTTCGGGGAAACTTGGTTTATCACGGACGGTATGCCGGGTGCTTGCAAACCGGGGGATTGTTACCGTAGAAGCGGCAAGAGAATATTTGAATCCAACAACGGGAGTGCTGCATGCTGCTGCACTCCTTAAAAATGCAGAAAAGGCAGCAAAACGATTGCGTTTTGCCATTGCAGAACAACGAAAAATCCGCATTATCGGGGATTATGATGTTGACGGGGTTATGTCAACGTATATTCTATATGAAACCTTAAAGAAGCTTGGCGGAAACGTGGATTATCGTATTCCGGACCGAATTCTGGACGGATACGGAATGAACCTGAAAATGGTCGAGGAAGCCTGCAGGGACGGGATTGAACTGCTTCTGACCTGTGACAATGGAATCGCGGCAAGAGAGCCGATTGCAGCGGCAAAGCAGGCGGGAATTGAAGTGATTGTTACGGACCACCATGATATTCCGACGAAGGTTGTGGAGGGAGAAACTGTGTTTGACCTTCCGGCAGCGGATCTTATTGTAAATCCGAAGCAGCCGGGGGAAACATACCCACAGCCGGGGATTTGCGGAGCGATGGTAGCCTATAAGGTGATATGTCTTCTGGTGGATTTGGTATGTGAGGCTGAGCCGGCGCGTACGGCGGAGCTTTCGGAATGGAAGGAAGAGCTGCTCGTGCAGGTGGCTTTTGCAACCATTTGTGATGTCATGGAGCTTACCGGGGAAAATCGTGTGGCAGCGGCAAAGGGACTGGAGCGTATGCCGACCTGCAAAAATATTGGAATCCGCTCACTTCTTGAGGCTTATGAGCTTTCTGATAAAAAGGTCAGTGCATACCATGCAGGATTTATGCTGGGACCGTGCTTTAATGCGGCCGGACGGCTGGAAACGGCGCTGCTCGGGCTGGAGCTTCTGCTTTGCAGGAACGCGGAGGAGGCGGCGGAGCGTGCTGCTTCTTTAAAGGAGCTGAATGAAACGAGAAAGTCTATGACGGTTTCGGCAACCAGTCAGGCATTGGAGCTGGCAAAGACGAAGCTGGCTGCGGGTGGAGGTCCGGTACTGGTATTGTATCTTCCGGATTGCCATGAAAGTCTTGCAGGAATCGTGGCAGGAAGAGTAAGAGAGCAGTTTTACCGTCCGACGATTGTACTGACCAAGGGCGAGACGTGTGTTAAAGGTTCGGGACGTTCCATTGAAGGCTATTCCATGTTTGAGAAGCTGTCGGAGCAAAAGGAGCTGTTTCTTGCCTTCGGAGGACATCCGATGGCTGCGGGCATGTCACTTCCGGAAAAAAATGTAGAGGAGCTTGACCGGCGGTTAAATGCAGCTGCAGGGCTTTCGGAGGCGGACCTTACCCCGAAGCTTTATCTGGATGCCGTGCTTTCGTTTGGAGAGATTTCGGAGCGTTTTATGGAGGAGCTTGATTGTCTGGAGCCGTTCGGAAACGGAAATGCCAAGCCGTTATTTGCGTCCAGTGGGGTTACAGTCAACAGGATTGCACGGTTTGGAAAAGAAGGAAGCATGCTTCGGATGCTTCTGACAGACAAAGCGGGATATTCCACAGAGGGATTGATTTTTCATATGGCAGACAAGGTAGAAGAGGAGCTGGTGAAGGAATTTGGGGAAGCGACGGTGCAGGCACTTTACCGTGGTACCGGAAGGGTGTTTCTGACGCTTGCTTTTTCGCCGAGAATCAACGAATTTCGAGGCCGGAAAACGGCTCAGGTTTTGATTCAGAACTTCAAAGCGACAAAATAAAAAACTATTTGAAAATCAGCCGAAAATTATTCGAAAATCTAAAAAAAACTGCTTGACAAGGAAAATCGGGATAAGTATAATAGAACGTGCGTGTGCAAAACGCGCTTATTTTGTTGTGCAGATTTCAGTCTGCAGGCAGCCACAGAGTTTCCTAAAATTTACAGGAGGTGAAAGATTAATGCCTACATTTAACCAGTTAGTAAGAAAAGGCAGAACGACTTTGGAGAAAAAGTCCACAGCTCCGGCATTACAGAAGGGCTTTAACTCCTTAAAGAAGAAGAGTACGGATATTTCTGCTCCGCAGAAGAGAGGTGTTTGTACTGCTGTAAGAACAACGACCCCGAAGAAGCCGAACTCCGCAATGAGAAAGATTGCCAGAGTACGTCTTTCCAACGGAATTGAGGTAACCAGCTACATTCCGGGTGAGGGACACAACCTTCAGGAGCACAGCGTTGTACTGATCCGTGGTGGTCGTGTAAAGGACCTTCCGGGTACCAGATACCACATCATCAGAGGTACGCTTGATACCGCCGGTGTTGCAAAGAGACGTCAGGCTCGTTCCAAGTATGGTGCTAAGAGACCGAAGGACGCAAAATAATTAAGTAACAGAAAAATTCCATTACAAATTGTGTTTGCGTCATGCAAACGGTGCGAGGGTTAATTTTTCATTGAGATTGCAGGTGGCTGCGCAGCCTTGAAGAATAGATTAAACTGAGCACGAACACAGTAATGTGAGTACCGTTGAATTAATGACCGCAGAGCGGTCGATATTAAGGAGGGAAGAAACGTGCCACGTAAAGGACATATTGCAAAAAGAGACGTATTGGCAGATCCGTTATACAACAACAAGATTGTTACGAAGCTGATCAACAATATTATGTTAGACGGTAAAAAAGGTACGGCACAGAAGATTGTTTACGGTGCATTTGAATCCGTAGCAGAGAAGACCGGTAAGGATGCGATTGAAGTATTCGAAGAGGCTATGAACAACATCATGCCTGTTCTCGAGGTTAAGGCAAGACGTATCGGTGGTGCTACCTATCAGGTACCGGTTGAGGTTAGACCGGAGAGAAGACAGGCACTCGCTCTTCGCTGGCTTACGACATTTTCTCGTAAGAGAGGCGAAAAGACGATGCAGGATAAGCTTGCAGGCGAGATTATGGATGCTGCTAACAATACCGGTTCCGCAGTAAAGAGAAAAGAAGAGATGCACAAGATGGCAGATGCAAACAAGGCATTCGCTCATTATCGTTGGTAGTCTTTAGAATCGGGACTAGAATTGAGATAGGAGGAAAAAATCTTGGCTGGACGTGAATATCCGTTAGAGAGAACAAGAAACATCGGTATTATGGCACACATTGATGCAGGTAAGACCACGCTTACCGAGCGTATTCTTTACTATACCGGTGTAAATCACAAGATTGGTGACACACACGAAGGTACAGCTACCATGGACTGGATGGAGCAGGAGCAGGAGAGAGGTATTACCATTACCTCTGCTGCAA
>CALZBV010000127.1 GCA_945622055.1 uncultured Clostridia bacterium | reverse complement strand
AATACATACGCTCCATGAAGCGGTAAACGATCAGGCTTCTCCGGAAAAATTCCACGGCTACATGCCTGAATGCGGTGCTGACTTTTTCCGCACGGCAGTAAAAGGACACTATGCAAAACGCAATGTTTCGTTAGACGCCGAAGAAATCTTTGTTTCCAGTGGTGCAAGCGATGAGCTCGGTGACATTCTGGATTTGTTTTCCGAAGATAATACCACTCTGATTATGGAACCGGCTTATCCGGCTTATGTTGATGCAAATATCATTGCCGGACACCGTCTGTTACACCTGCCTTCCTCCATGGAAGACAATTTTGCACCTTACCCGTCCGATTCTCTTTCGGCAGATCTGATTTATATCTGCTCACCAAACAATCCGACCGGTGCTGTTTTTACCAAAGAAAAGCTGAAGGCATGGGTTGACTACGCAAATAAAAACGGTTCTGTTATCCTGTTTGATGCAGCCTATGAAGCATTCATTGAAGAGCCGGACATTCCTCACAGCATTTTTGAAATCGAAGGAAGCCGCACCTGTGCCATTGAAATCAGCTCCTTCTCCAAAACCGCCGGCTTTACCGGAACCCGTTGCGGATATACCGTTATCCCGAAGGAACTGGTTCGTGACGGTCAGTCCTTAAATGCCATGTGGGTAAGAAACCGTACGACCAAAACGAACGGAATCTCCTACATTCTTCAGCGCGGTGCCGCTGCCGTTTTCACAGAAGAAGGGCAGAAACAGATTCAGGAACAAATTGCGGTTTATAAAAATAACGCAAAGATTCTTATGAAAGCACTCGATTCCTGTGGCATCGAATACTGCGGTGGAAAAAATGCACCGTATATCTGGCTGAAATGTCCAAATAATATGGACAGCTGGGAATTCTTTGAATTCATTTTAAACGAAGCACAGATTGTCGGCACGCCGGGAGAGGGCTTCGGCGCATGTGGAGATGGATATTTCCGGTTGTCCACCTTTGGAAATCCGGACGACACCACAGAAGCTGCCAAACGTTTTGTTGCATTATTTGGCTAAGCGTATTATTATATACTTAAGGAAACACTGGCTGAAAGAGTTTCCACGCCGAACTTTCGTAGCGAAGCTGCAATTAACAGATGGGTAACAGAAAGGCAAAATACTATGAAGACAATGAACAGAAAAATTGTACTCGAGGACGGCACCGAATACGCCGGCTTTGGCTTTGGAAGCTCTTGTGACAGAGTATGTGAAATCGTTTTTAATACGTCCATGGTCGGATACCAGGAAATCGTTTCGGATCCGTCCTACACGGACCAGATGGTAGTCATGACTTATCCGCTGATTGGAAATTACGGCATTACCGATGACGACTACGAATGCAAAAATCCGAGTCTTGGTTGCCTGGTTGTACATGACTACAATGATATGCCCTCCAATTTCCGCTACACAAAGACTCTCAGTGAGCTTCTGGAGGAGAATAACATTCCGGGGATTTCCGGCATCGATACCAGAATGCTTACAAGACGCATCCGCGATTTCGGCTCCGTTCGCGCCCTGATTACCAATCTTTCCACCGATACCGAAGAGGCGGTGAAAATTATACAGAATACCCCCGTTCCGACGGATGCGGTTTCCCGTGTCAGCTGCAGAAAGCGCTGGTATTCCCGTACAGCAAATCCAAGCTTCAATGTCGTTGCCATTGACTGCGGCATCAAGCTGAACATCATTCGCAGCCTGAACCAGTTCGGCTGTAATGTTACGATTGTTCCCTATAACACACCGGCCTCCGAAATTGAATTCATGAACCCGGACGGAATCTTTTTATCAAACGGTCCGGGCAATCCGGAGGATGTCACACCTGTCATTGAGCTGGTTCGTGCTCTTCGCGGTAAATACCCGATTTTCGGAATCTGTCTCGGACACCAGATGATTTCCCTCGCCTACGGAGCAAAAACGTATAAGCTGAAATTCGGACACCGTGGCGGAAACCACCCGGTAAAAAACCTTGCAACCGGTAAAATCGAGATTACCTCCCAGAATCACAGCTATGCGGTTGATGAGAAAACCATTGCTCCGACCGGACTTACCGTTACTCACATCAACCTTCTCGACCATACGGTAGAAGGGGTGGAATGTGAAAAGGACCGGATTTTCTCGGTTCAGTATCATCCGGAGAGTGCTCCGGGACCGCAGGACAGCAAGTACCTGTTTGCAAAGTTTATCCAGTACATGAAGGAGGCGAAGGAAAATGCCTAAGCGTACAGATTTAAAAAAAGTACTCGTCATCGGTTCCGGTCCGATTGTCATTGGTCAGGCAGCAGAATTCGACTATGCCGGAACACAGGCCTGCCTCGCCTTAAAGGAAGAAGGCTATGAGGTTATCCTCGCGAACTCCAACCCGGCTACCATCATGACCGATACCTCAATTGCAGATAAGGTTTATATGGAGCCGCTTACACTTGAATATCTTGCGCGTATCTGCCGCTTTGAACGTCCGGACGCGATTATTCCGGGCATCGGCGGTCAGACCGGCTTAAACCTTGCCATGCAGCTTTCCAAAAAGGGAGTCTTAAAGGAATGCGAAATCGAACTGCTCGGCACTGACGCAGAAAGCATTGAATGTGCGGAAGACCGTGAGCTGTTTAAGGAGCTCTGTGAACGCATCGGTGAGCCGGTTGTTCCTTCCCGGATTACCTACAGCATAGAGGAGGCGCTTACAGCCGCAGGAGACATCGGCTATCCGGTCATCCTCCGCCCTGCCTTTACACTCGGCGGTACCGGCGGTGGCTTCGCAAATGACCCGGAAGAGCTTGCGGAAATGATGAAAAATGCCCTTGCGCTCTCTCCGGTACATCAGGTCCTGATTGAAAAAAGCATCAAGGGCTACAAAGAAATCGAATACGAGGTAATCCGCGATGCGAACGACACCGCTATTACCGTATGTAACATGGAAAATCTGGATCCGGTCGGCATCCATACCGGCGACTCCATTGTCGTTGCGCCGAGCCAGACCCTTACCAATAAAGAATACCATATGCTGCGTGACAGTGCACTAAAGATTATCCGTGCCTTAAAGGTAAAGGGCGGCTGTAATGTTCAGTTTGCGCTCGACCCGCACTCCTTCCGTTATTATGTCATCGAGGTTAATCCGCGTGTATCCCGTTCTTCCGCACTTGCCTCCAAGGCAAGCGGTTATCCGATTGCGCGTGTTTCTGCAAAGATTGCGGTTGGCATGAATCTGGACGAAATCCAGCTTGCCAATACCCCGGCCTGCTTTGAGCCGGCCCTGGATTATGTCGTTACCAAGATTCCGCGGTTCCCGTTTGATAAATTCCCGGCAGCCTCCAACAAGCTTTCGACACAGATGAAGGCAACCGGTGAAGTAATGAGCGTCGGACGCACCTTTGAGGAAAGCCTCCTGAAAGCAATCCGTTCTCTGGAGGAACATAAGAATCACATCCATATGGAAAAGTTTGATTCCAAAAACATGTCCACTGAAGCGCTTTTAGATTACATCAGGGAAGGCACCGATGACCGTATTTACGCCATTTCCCAGCTCATGTGGATGGGTGTGGACCACTCCACTATCTGCAATATTACCCAGATTGACATGTTTTTCCTGGATAAAATCAAAAAAATTGTTGATTTCGAAAAGGAACTGGAAGCAAATCCGGATCAGCCGGAGCTTTTGGCTGAAGCAAAAAAAATGGGCTTTTCCGACTCTTATGTGGCAGAGCTCTGGAACACAACCGAGGACGATATCTATGAGCGCCGTGTAGCCTCCGGCCTGTTCCCGGTTTACAAAATGATTGATACCTGTGCGAGTGAATTTGACAGCTATGTTCCGTACTTCTACTCTACCTATGCAAAGGAAAACGAATCCCGCGTCACGGCACGAAAGAAAATTGTGGTGCTCGGCTCCGGTCCGATTCGTATCGGCCAGGGTGTAGAATTCGACTACTCCACCGTTCATGCAGTACGCACAATTCGCGAAATGGGCTATGAGGCAATCGTCATCAACAACAATCCGGAGACCGTTTCCACCGATTACACCACGGCAGATAAGCTTTATTTTGAGCCTCTTACCGTGGAGGATGTCATGAACATCCTTCATCTCGAACAGCCGGAGGGTGTCATTGTAACGCTCGGCGGCCAGACTGCAGTGAACCTTGCAGCCCCTCTTGCGAAGCGCGGTGTCAACATCATCGGAACCGACTGTCTTGCCATTGATAAGGCAGAAAATCGTGATTCCTTTGATGCAGTCATCAAGTCTCTCGAAATTCCGAACCCGACCGGTGAAGCAGTTACCAACATTGAAGACGGTGTAGCCTCCGCAGAGCGTATCGGTTATCCGGTACTCGTTCGTCCAAGCTTTGTTCTCGGCGGACGTGCCATGGAAATCGTGGCAAACGAGACCATGCTTCGCAAATATTTAAAAACCGCCGTTGATGTCAACGAGGATCAGCCGGTTCTGATTGATAAATATCTCGTCGGAAAAGAGGTTGAGGTCGATGCCATCTGCGATGGTACCGATGTATTCCTTCCGGGCATCATGGAGCTTGTAGAACGTACCGGCGTCCATTCCGGTGACAGCACAAGCGTTTATCCGCCGTTCTCGATTTCCGAAAAGGTCAAGGAAACCATTGAGGACTACACCAGACGGCTTGGTCTCGGCATCGGCATTGTAGGATTGTTTAATATCCAGTTTATCGTAGATAAGCATGATAACGTTTTTGTCATTGAAGTAAACCCACGTGCCTCCCGGAGTGTCCCGTTCCTGTCAAAGTCTACCGGCTACAACCTGGTCAGCATCGCAACCAAGGTAATGCTTGGTGTTTCCTTAAAGTCACAGGGCTATGCCGGCCTCTCTCCGCTTGAAAGTAAACGCTGGTATGTCAAGGCCCCGGCCTTCTCCTTTGAAAAGCTTTCCGGTATGGACGCTTATCTGTCTCCGGAAATGAAATCCACAGGGGAAGCCATCGGTTATGACAAGCGCCTCAATCGTGCCCTGTACAAAGCCCTTCAGGCTTCCGGTATCAAGATGAAGGACTACGGAACTGTTGTTGTTACCCTTGCAGATGAGGACAAGGAAGAAGCACTTCCGCTCATCCGCCGCTTCTATCATCTTGGCTTTAACATTGAGGCTACCATCGGTACCGCAGTTTTCTTAAAGGAGCACGGCATCCGTACCAGAGTCCGTGGCAAGGTTTCCGAAGGCAGTGAGGAAATCCTCGACTCCATTCGCGCCGGGTACGTAAGCTACATCATCAACACCAGAGCCATCCTCTCCGGCGTTCACTACGCCGATGGTGTTGCCATCCGCCGCTGTGCCGTACAAAACGGTGTCACGATGTTTACCTCCCTTGATACCGTGAAAATCCTTTTGGATGTACTGGAGGAGACCATCCCGGATATTTCCACGATTGACGGACGGTAAGCCCCACAGCCTGCATCCCGCTTTTCACAGACCTGCTCCTGTGCCGGTACAAAAGCCCGGGATTTATAAAAATGAACCACATTTTGAACCTATGCAATTTGAAAATGTTGCATAGGTTCTTTTGATTCTTATGCAAATCCGGGGAAGCACTGATGAATTCAGCGTTTCCTTAGTGGGGATGAAAGTGCCTTTGACGAGGATATCGTCATTGATGCTTTGCTTATCATCGTATGCCTCATACTGCTTGTTATTATGACCAAAAAAGGGCTGGGTGGAGTTTGAAATAGGGCTACCGCAATCCCACTAGCTTTAGACGGTGGGATTGCGGTAGCCAAAAGTGGAGGTTTGTGTTATACTTGCATCATGCATCATGGGAACGTGAGTTTGCAAATATATTCTTAACGCAAAAACAAACGATTTAGGAGGATGACATGAGAGTATTCGATATATACTGGTTTAATATTGCGGACAAGGTGAAGTTCAAGGACACGCAACCTTATCTGAAAAATATGTTCGCGGAGCTTGGAATGCGTTGGTCTGACCTTGCTTTTTCAGTAAATTGTGTATCTGGTGATACCGTGATATCAAAGGTTCTGGAAAAATTCCCAAAGCTAAAAAAATACTGTCGCCCCGTGGAATACGGCTCGATGTTATGCAGCTATACCGAAAACTGGTCCTCAGGCGAACTTTTTGCCGATAAAGAGGACTACGATGGTATATTCACGCTGTTATCAAAGATACCTCGCCCGTTCAATATTCCGTTCGGGCATATCCTGCTGAACGGAGTGAACTGGTTTGGTGAAGAACCCGTTGTGCCTGCTGCAGATCCGGACTGGGAGGGCGCAGATTTTTCCATGCTTTCAAATGTTCACTATTATTCCAACTACATTGCGCAGCACCGGAGCTATAATGACGGTCTGAAATACAACAGCATTTCCGTATGCATTGAGACCACCTGCGCTCCCGAGCCGCGTGATTCCTCCGCGGTTATTGAAAAGCTGATACCCTATCTCGGCAAGCCCGTCGGAGCAAGCACAAAATGTGTTTTTTCTAAGGAGGAATCCGGAAGATACCATGAGCTTTCGGAAAAACACTCCGAATCTATTCAAAGCTTTATGAAAAGCACCCTGCCGGATACGAAAAAGTACCCCTTTACTCCAAACTATACAGCGCCCATACCGCACCTTGCGGATATACCAACCATGAAAAAAGCGTTCGCCGGAACAGACTTTACGCATAAAAAGGGGAATTCCGGCTGGCTGGGCGAGTACGACTGCCTTAACAGCCACGGTCACTTGTACCGCGCGTATATCCAGAAGATTTCCGACGGGTGTACCTTCCGTGTTTGGCTTGAGATAAGTGGATACAACTTTAAAACCCGGCGTCTTGCCGAACTGGATTACTGTATGAAAGAGGAAGGTGAGTCGATGCCGATACTTCGGGAATTTGCGTTGCTCTGCGCAAAAATTCGCGACGAATACGGCGACAAGCTTGCAGCAGATTTCGGTGATACCCCTGAATGGTACTACAGATTGTAAAGAAAAATGGCGCGACATATTATCCGTGGTACAATCGAACTGCAGATAAGCTGGTTGGTTGTTTTGAAAGGAGAAGCTCTATTCCATAAAAAATGAAGGACAAAAAGAACAAGGTTCCGGTCACATTCCTGTGATTGGAACCTTGTTTGATGTTGGGCATCTGGAAATAAAGTAAAAGTTAAGAAACTAAAAAAGGGTGTACAAAGTATATCACACTGGGAGTGTCCAAAAGTTTGTGTAAACCTTCAAACTGATGTAAGATAAAATTACTC
>CALZBV010000126.1 GCA_945622055.1 uncultured Clostridia bacterium | reverse complement strand
GTTCATCAAGCATATACAGCTGTGCATCTCTTGCAAGAGTTGCTGCAAGCTTAAGCTTTGCGGCAAGTCCGGAGGAAAGCTCCTTTGCCTTATCGGTCATATTAAGGCCCATCCGGTCTATCAGCTCCTTATACCGTTCCTTTGAAAAATCCGGAAAGAAATCCGCAAAATATGTTCCAACGTCCTTTACTGTCATATAGCTGTAAAAGAATGGCTCGGTTGACATATACGCAATGTCCTTTTTGGATTCCATACCGATTTCCCGGCCATTATAACAAATAATTCCGCTGGTCGGTTTTACGAGTCCTGCCACCATCTTCATAAACGTGGTCTTTCCGCTCCCGTTCGGTCCAAGCATCGCATAAATCTTTCCCTCTTCAAGTACAAGATTAACCTCCCTTACTGCCTGCTTCCTGAAATACTTTTTCCCTGCCATTTTAGCCTCTACCATAATATCCTCCTATTCTTCCTCACAAATCGCAGTCACTGCCTGTTCAAAATATACTCTCATCTCTTCCGAAGAAAAGCCAAGATTTTGGAACCCCTTCACGAAATTAGTACACAATGCTTCCGCACGTTCCCTTCTCAGTCGTTCTACAACTGTCTTGTCTTCTGTAAGATAGGTTCCCATTCCACGCTTTGTAAAACAAAGCTCCTCCTGCTCCAGCTCCTTATAAACTCTGGCAGCCGTGTTCGGATTAATCTTATACCGAATCGCCATATCTCTTGCAGACCAAAGCTTCTCCCCGGTTTTCAATTCCCCGTTTAACAACAGTCTTTTGATTTCCTCGACTACCTGAAGATAAATCGGCAAGTTATTCTCAAACTCCATGCACATCCTCCTTTCCGTATTAGTGACCTAGTTACATAGTACACTACTTTATTATTTTTGTCAATAACTATTTTGAATAATTTACCAGACTACTTTTTTCTAAGTTAAGCACACTATTTCTGTAACGAAATCATTTGGCAAAGAAGCTGTCGCCAGGCGGCAGATTACGGAGGTAACCCATGAGAAGTAAAGCTTTGGATGCAATTACTCTTACGATTGCAATTATCGGAGCCGTTAACAGGGGACTGATCGGATTCTTCGACTTTGATCTGGTTGCATTTTTGTTCGGTACAATGTCTTGGTTTTCCAGAATCGTTTATGCCTTGGTAGGCTTAAGCGGTCTATACCTTCTGACATTTTATCTGTATCTGACCGATCGCCCGGTTATCGAACACCGGTAACCAAAAAGGAGCAGTGTCACTCACACTGCTCCTACATAAACTAACCTTTATTCTTTTGTTCCGTTTGAACCTTCTTCTCCTGTGTTAAAGAACAGTCCGGACAGCTGCCGCAGCTGCATCCGCAGCCACAACCGCCCTTCCTTTTCCGTTTCCGCATCGCTTTCACACTAACTACAACCAGCGCAAATAAAACACCGGTAACAATCCAGGTTCCCATATTACAGCTTTCTAAGAAGACGTTTCTTTGCACATGCGGACTTATTCAGGAAACGGACATCCTGACCAAAGCTGATTTCGATTACATTCACATCACTGTTATCGCGTACGATACCCTTTCCGAAATACTCATGGAATACCATATCCCCGATGTGAAGGCCATCTATCTCTTCCTTCAGAATCTCTTTTTCCTTTAAGCTTGCAGCAATCTTCTTCAGCTCTTCCTCGTCCTCTGCACCTTCTCCGTTTCTGTACTGCCGAATCATTTCCTCATTCATCCGACGGGCACGTTCCTTATCCGCAAGAATGCTGGCCTCATCCTGTCTCTCCCTGTGGGCACGATAGGTTCCGGCCGTATCATCGTCATCATCATCATTTCTGCGTCTGGTTGTTCGAATCGGAGTCCCATCTGCAGACAACGGACCGCGCATATTGCGTCTCACATTTCTGGCATCCTCATCCTCTTCTTCATTGTCAGCATAACGACCGGCGCCTGCCTTGAAGAACCAGAGTACCCCTGCACCACCAGCAATCAATATAATCACAACAATCGCAATCAGCGTTCCGCTTCCACTGTTCTTTTTTTCTTCAACCGGAGCCGGCGTTGCAGTTGCAGTCGGCGGCTCAGTCGGCTTTATCGGTTCCTTGGTCGGTGTTAACGACGTCGTCGGCGTCGGGGTCGGAATCGGGGTCGGCGTTGCAATCGGTTGTACTATATTTGTTGTACGGTCTACATACTCACCAAATACATAACCGCGAATTAGCTCCCCCTCCCTCAGGAAGGATACCTGATACCAGACATCATCACCATCGTATTTTCTGGACAAAATCGCCATCTCATCCTTAAGTCCAAGCGTAACATTATTGCCATTTGCATCCTTTACGATTGGATTATCCGTACCGGCTCCGCTACGTACATTCAGCGCTGTACGGTTAACAACACCCAGATAAACATCTTCCCCATCTACTGCCATATCATATTCATACTGCGCGGTTGTTGCCGCAAATGATACGGCCGGCGCGCTCCAAAGTATGCCGGCGCCGAGCAATGCACAAAGCAATCCCTTTTTCAGCTTTTTTTCAGTAGTTCTCCTCATCTTCATTCTCCTTCCAATGTAACTGCCTAAAACCGGCTATTCCAGTTTGCCGAGCACATCGTGTATAAACTGCTGTGCACTCCGACCGGACAACCCTGCCCCGCGAAGCTCCCAGATATTTGCTTTTGCAAGCAGTTCCTCTTCTTTTCCCGCAAGCTCAGGGTATCTTGCTGCAATTCCCTTAACAATATTCTCAAACTCCCGCTTATCCGGAGCAGAATAATTAATGGAAAGCCCGAACCTTGCAACCAGAGAAAGCTTCTCCTGCATCGTATCGGAGCGGTGCAGCTCATCCTTTGACATATCCGAACGGTCGGACCAGGTCTCACGAACAAGATGCCTGCGGTTTGAGGTGGCATAAATCAGAATATTCTCCGGTCGAATCTCAAGTCCGCCTTCGATTACTGCCTTCAAATACTTGTACTCAATCTCAAACTCCTCAAACGAAAGATCATCCATATAGATAATAAACCGGTAGTTCCGATTCTTGATTCTGGAAATCAGGGCAGAAAGCTGATGAAACTGGTGCTTGTAGATTTCAATCATACGAAGACCGTCATCATAAAACTCATTTAAAATTGCCTTTATGCTCGTTGATTTACCGGTTCCACTGTCTCCGAATAACAGGCAGTTATTTGCTTTCCTTCCTTCCACAAAAGCACGTGTATTGTCTGTCAGCTGTTTCTTCTGTGTCTCATATCCAATGATATCGGAAAGCTTCACAACCTCCGTGTTGGTAATCGGAACGAGGTCGAAATTCTCCCCTTCGCCAACCAGCCGAAATGCCTTATTCAGGCCAAACTTACCAACACCATACCTTTTATAGAACTCTGTTACGGCATCAAACACATCCTCTTCATTTTTGGAAGCCGACAATGCTGCCTGAAGCTCCTTTACCTTATCCGCCACACTCTTATTGTAGTAATGCTCCGCCTTCGGAATCGAATGATACGAAGTAATGACCGAAAAACAATCAATGGAAAGCTCCTGCTCCACCTCGGTAAAATCATAGAAAAAAAGTTCCCGGAAAATTGCAAAATCCTTCTTCGCAAACAGATTCACAGTTCCCTCAGAAGCTCCCTTTTTCTCACAATGAAGTGAAAACGGCGTTTCTGCCATTGCCAGAAGATACGCCAGATAGGCCTGCCAGAGATTGTCATTAAAACCGTAAGCAGTCGCCAGATCCAGCAGCTTGTGAATCTGACCGTAAATATTCTCAATAATCTCCGTCTTATCCTTCTGCTTTAGCTTACAGTCACGGATGCTTCCGGCAATTGATTTCAAAATATCCGCATCCGCAATCTCTTTATATACAATCAGTCTCGCTAATTTGTCGTACATATTTTTTCCTTCCCGTCACGACCAAGGCTACATTCTGTCCGGCGCAGCAAACCCAAGAAGGTCAGTGCAAACCTCAAGAAGATGCAGAACAAGCGTAATCATGGAAATCCACTCTCCCTGCTTTACCTTATCCGTCTCGGCAATAATTTTATTATTATGGTAAAAACCGTTAAATGCATCCGCCAGCTCATAAATATACTGACAAACCTTATGAGGAGCAGTTTCCTCGTAAGCGTGCTCCATCACATCCGAAAAACGTGCGGCAAGCAGCATAAGTGCAAGCTCATCTGCGCCGTATTCACGCACACTTGCATTGATTGCAACCGGCTTTACCTCCGAAAGCTCACTCACTCTGGAAAGAATCGACTTGATTCGCACCATCGTATACAAAATGTAAGGTCCGGTATTTCCTTCGAAAGAAGTAAATCGCTCCAGATCGAAAATATAATCCTTCGTTGCCTGATTGGAAAGGTCTCCATACTTAATTGCCGCCAGACCAATCATCCCGGAAATCTCCTTTGCCTCAGCTTCCGACATCTCACGATTCTCGGATACCTTCTTAAGTACCTCCTCCGTAGTATCCGCAATCAAGCGCTCCAGTCGCATCACACCACCGTCTCTCGTCTTAAACGGCTTTCCGTCTTTACCATTCATCGTACCAAACCCAAGAAAAGAAATCTCCGTCTCCGGTCCGACAAAGCCTGCCTTTCTTGCCACACGGAACACCTGTGTAAAATGCATTTCCTGACGCTTATCGGCAAGATAAATATAGCGGTCCGGAGAATACAGCTTCTCTCTTTCAAGGATGGTTGCCAAATCGGAGGTAGCATACAATGCTGCACCGTTCGACTTACGTACAATGCATGGCGGAACCTCTTTCGAATCCGTTTCTTCCTGCACATCAACCACCATGGCACCCTGACTCTCATAAGCCAGGCCACGGTCAATTAAGTCCTTTACCATATCCGGAATAAGCGGCTGAACATCACTCTCGCCCTTCCAGACATCAAAATGTACATCCAGATTGTCATAATTCTTCTTTAAGTCCGGAATTGAAACATTCATAATATGGTGCCATAAGGCAACATACCCCCGTCTTCCCAGCTGGAATTCAAGCGTGGTATTCTGCGCACGCTCCTTAAACTCCGGATCCTCTTTGGAACGTGCGGAAGCGGCCGGATAAATCTGCTCAAGCTCTGCTAAAGTGAATGGTGGCTCCTTCGGGTATTCTCCCCGGAAATTCTCATCATAATACGGAAGCTCCGGCTTCGTAGTGCGGAGGCCTTCCATTACAAGGCCCATCTGAAGCCCCAAATCACCTAAATGCACATCACCAATTACATTATGTCCGGCAAAACGACAGATACGCTTTATACTTTCACCAATAACTGCGGAACGAAGATGTCCGATATGAAGCGGCTTTGCCACGTTCGGTCCGCCGTAGTCAATTACAATGGTAAGTGGCGATTCTGCCTCTTCAAAGCCGTACTTCTCTTTTTCTGTCATCTCCTGAAGATAAGCAGCCAAAAACTCTGTATTTACCTTAATGTTAATAAACCCCGGCATTACTGCGGTTACCTCAGAAAGAATGTCACTCTCCGAAAGCTTTGTCACAACTGCATTTGCAATTTCAATCGGAGGCTTTTTATACTGCTTGGCGGCAGCCATTGCACCATTACACTGATACTGGCACAAATCCGGACGGTTTGATAAAGAAACCATACCGAAGCGTTCCTCATATCCACAGGCAGCAAATGCTTCCTTCACTTCCTCCGCAATGAGTTCAATTATCTTTTTCATGAACAGATCCTTTCCGTATCAAGAATCATTATTCTTGTACAAGCTACAATTATTCACTCTTTAGCATAACACACAATTTCAGAAAGTACAAGTATCTGTGAGGAAAAAAAGAAGCAGGTCATCCCCGCGACCTGCTTCCGATACTTTCAATACTCCCTCAAAATAGATTGGTGCTTTCTTCGCTTACTCCTCCGGAATAATAATCGCTGCAAGAATGTAAGCAATGATTCCGCTGCCGCCGCAGATGACAAACAATACCCACAGCAGACGAACCAGTGATACATCCATGTTCAGGTACTCTGCAAGACCTCCGCATACACCGCAAAGCTGTCTGTTGGTTCTAGATCTCTTTAACTTCTTGTCTGAAATAGTACTCATTTTTATTTCCTCCTGTTTTTTGATTTATCTATTATTATGGGCATTACCCCTGTTATTTAGCGGAATTTTACCGAAATCTCACCGACGCCGCAATCCGCATCAAACCGGTGTCCGCCTTCGTCTCCGTAATTTCTGCTTCCGCTGCCGGAAATCTTAATATCTCCAAAGCTCAGCTCCCCAAGACCGCACTTTAGACTTCCGAAGAAATCGTCCTGCGCACAATCCGTCAGATTCATGGAAACCTCTCCGACACCACACTTAACCCTGGTATCTCCGCGTATGGTTCCACCAAAAATCAGTTCTCCGACACCACATTCTATCGAAGCATTTGCAAGCTCTGACTCCTCACAGGTAAGGCTTCCTGCTCCTACCTTAATCTCTGCGCTCCCGGTTGCAGTAAGCCTTTTGGCTGTCAACTCCCCGGCCCCGACCGTAAGTACAAGCTTTTCCGCCGTTACCGAATGCATCCGTACCTCTGCTGCTCCAAACTCCATTGCTGCATTCTCAAGGATAATTCCCTCCGGTACCGTAAGAACGATTTTGGAATCTATATCGGAATCGTAGTCGATACCAAAGTCAAACAGGCTGAGTCCTGCGTGTTTACTTACATCATACTTTACGGAGAGTACCTCATTGTTCACCTCGTAGCTTAACCGGTCCTTATACACATCCGTATACTCCAGAGAATGCATCTCCTTCCTTTACCTCCACACTGCAACCGCCAAGCTCTAAGGATATGCTGTTTATCTCCTGTCCCAAAAACTCGACCCGGTCATTTGTTATTTCCTTTGACCTTCCGGCTTTTCCATGGCTTGACAGAATCCAGATAAAACAGCCTGCAATCAGGATAACTGCAATCGCAGTAAAAATACCTCGTCTCCTATCCTCCATAACTCTCTCCTCCAAATTGCTCCTCTTTTTTTGTTGTCACCATTGTATCTGCTTTGTTTTCAAAAATCAATAGGGTTAATCATCTTCTAATCTAATTCTAAGAAAGTAATGACTAATCCCGAGTTTCCATAAAAAATAAAGGGCGCCACCAGCGTGACAGCCCTTATAAATTTACTGTTCAAATAATAAATCACCGTAGCTCGGTACCGGCCATGCATTCTTTGCAACCAGCATTTCAAGCTTATCAATCGGTGAACGAAGCTCCTCCATCACCGGAACAACGCTCTTTCTGAAGAAAAG
>CALZBV010000125.1 GCA_945622055.1 uncultured Clostridia bacterium | reverse complement strand
TTGATGAGGAAACAGATGAAGTGATTCGTGAGATTCCGCCGGAGGAAACACTGGAGATGCTTTCCAAGATGTGGGAGCTGGCCGGACTCATGGTAGACGAAAAGAGATAAAGAACTGGTAAGAAAGGTTCCACGGATGGAGCCGGGATGGAGGTCGTTATGGGAATTGGATTATCGGGTATGATATCCGGACTGGATACGGATTCGCTGATCAAACAGTTAATGTCTGCGGAGCGGACAAAGGTGACCAAGGTTGATAACAAGATTACAAAGCACGAGTGGCTTACGGAAAAATGGAAGGGGCTGAATACAAAGATTTATTCCCTGTATACAGGCTCTCTTGCAAAGATGAAGACGCAGGGTAATTATCTGACAAAGAAGACTACTTCTTCCAACGACAAAATTGTCAGTGTAAAGGCCGGTGCATCGGCACCGCTCGGAACCCACTACATCACCGTGGATTCTGTGGCTTCGTCCCAGTATGTATCGGGTGGTAAATTTACTTCCACAGAGAAGATGACTTCAAAGTCGAAGCTTGTTGATGCCAATGTTGCGGCAGGTACGAAGATTACCTTAACCTGCGGGGAAAAGACAAAGGAATTTGTTGTGGATGACAAGACAACGTTTGCTGATTTTTCCGAGGCTGGCAAGGAGATTGGCTTAAATATCAATCTTGACGAGCAAAGACAGTCCTTATACATTAACTCAAGACAGAGTGGTACGGAAAATAAGTTTTCCATTCAGGTAAGCTCGTCAAATGCGACAAGCTCCGACGCACAGAAGACGATTCGTGAGCTGGCGGGCTATGGGGCACTTTCTGCAGCAGATAAGAGCAGCTTTGATGCGGCACTTTCTGTGATTGAGGGGAGCAGCGCGGATGAGATTTCCGGGATTTTAGATAAAGTATCGGCAGGTACGGAGCTTACGGATACGGAGAAAAAGGTAAAAGATGCATATGACACCGTATTTAAGCAGGTAAATGACCATAAGGCAGAAGAACTGGCGCAGATTAGCCAGAAGGCCGGAGCAGTGAATTCGCTTCAGGATGCCATTGAGAACGGAACTTCTGTCACGCTGTACGGAAAAGAGCTTACAGAGGAGGAAGCGAAGACATTAAAGCAGGAAGCGCGTCGTATGGCAAAGGTGGAGCATGAGAACCTTACCTTTGATTCGGTTTATGGGGATGCCACGGAGCTGAAGGGCGTTACCTATGCTGACATTAAGGCGCTTGAGGAAAAGGAAGCTGCCGGAACGGAGCTTTCTGAGGATGAACAGAAAAAACTGACCGCATTTCGTGATGCGGATAAAAATACGGCATTTACGGAAGCACTCGGAACATACGATGAAGATAACGGCTATTCCGGTGCAGAATACAGCAAGGTTTATGACCGTGCCTTAAGGGCTTTTGCAGAGGATGAGGCAGAGAAGTTTTTGGAGCTTGAGGATGCAAAGGCGGAGCTGGAAACGAAGAAGCAGGAAATCTTAGCAGATTCCGGCAATGCAGCTATGGAGGCGGTTCGTGAGAGCCTTACAAATGCGCTGAATACCTACGCTGATACCCCGGCGTTTGACGCGAATGACGGAGCACTCGCTGCAATCGGTCTTACCGGACTGGACGGTTCTGCCGTAAGCAGCTCGTCCAATTCCGTTGGAATGACGGTATTTGCTGCAAGCGATGCGCGTGTTACGGTAAATGGTGCTGTGATTGAATCCTCCTCCAATACGATTTCAGTGAATGGACTGACACTGGATGTCCTGTCTGCAAATCCGGGAGAGACAGTTTCTGTTACGGTTTCCCAGAATACCGACAGCGTTTATGATATGGTAAAGCAGTTTGTGAAGGACTACAACGAATTACTGGATGAAATGAACAACGCCTATTATGCGGAGTCTGCAAGAGGCTATGACCCGCTTTCGGACGAGCAGAAGGATGCCATGAGTGATACTGAGGTTGAAAAGTGGGAAAAGAAGATTAAGGATTCCCTGCTTCGCCGTGATAATACGCTCGGCTCCCTCATTACCGCAATGCGTTCCACATTGAATGAATCGGTAGAGATTGACGGTAAGTCCTACTCCTTCTCGTCCTTTGGTATTTCAACGACGAAGTATTCTGAAAAAGGAAAACTTCATATCTACGGAAACCAGGAGGATTCGGAGGGAATGACCTACGATGACAAGCTTCGGAAGGCCATTGAAGAGGACCCGGAAAAAGTCATGGAGGTGCTCCAGACGATTTCCAAGAGGCTGTATGACACCATGAGTGATAAGATGAAGGCAACAGAGTTAAGCAGTGCACTGACCTTCTACAATGACAAGCAGATGACCAAGGATTTGACCAGCTACAAGAAGGAAAAGACCAAGGAAGAGGATCGTCTGAAGGAGATAGAGGACCGTTACTATAAGCAGTTTGCTTCCATGGAAAAGGCACTCAGTAATCTGAGTACCCAGTCGAGCTCACTGCTGTCGATGCTTGGAACGAACTACTAATCCTACGAAAGAGGATAGTCGCGTATATGTGAACTGAGAAAGGGAGGAAATGCTTATGCCACCAACAAATGCTGCAAGTTTATATCAGGGAACCAAAATCAATACCGCTTCTCCGGCGGAGTTGACACTGATGCTTTATGACGGAGCAATCAAATTCTGCAATATTGCAATGGCAGGACTTGAAAAATCAGACTATGAGAAGGCAAGTACCTATATCATTAAGGTTCAGAACATCATCACGGAATTTCGTTCCACGCTTGATTTCAAGTATCCGACTGCAAAGGATTTCGATTTGATTTATGAGTACATCATGAATCTTTTGGTTCAGGCAAACATCAAAAAGGATATGGAGATTCTGGATACCGCGCTCGGACAGATTCGAAATATGCGTGATCTCTGGAAGGAGATTATGCGAAAGAACAATCTTTATGTAAAATAAGCGAACAAAAAGGGTTGGAACAGCGTGGCTTCTTGCCAGGCTGTTCTTGCGCTTTTTTCCATAAGCAGTATGGGAGGGATAGTTTGGATAAAAATGAGTTTTCAGCATATTTTAAGGTGCTGGAGGATACGATAGAGAAAAAGAACCAGCTCTTGAACGAGCTGTATCGTCTGACAAAAGCCCAGGAGAAGACGCTTGCGGCGGAGAACTTTTCCATGGAGGATTTTATGGAGCTGATTGATAAGAAGGCTCCGCTGATTGAGAGTGTTTCGGAGTTTGATGCGGGATTTCAGGGCGTTTATGACCGTATCAGGCCTGTGATAGAACAGTATAAGGCGGAATATGAGCCAAGAATCAAGGCACTTCAGAAGCAGATTAAGACGGTGCTTGAAAAGGGAGCCGTACTTTGTACGTTAGAGGAGCAGAACAAACAGAAGCTTGAGGTATGCCTTGGAGAAAAAAAACAGGAAATCAAGAATTTCAAACGAAGCAGTAAGACGGTTTCCAGCTACTATAAGAATATGGCGGGTGCAGTTACGGACCAGTCGTTTTTCATGGACAAGAAAAAATAAGGAGGTGTGCTGAATGAAGTACAGAAAATATCTGTTGTTCCTGCTTTTTGTGGCAGCTTCACTTCTGCTGATTCGTCCGGTCACTGCAGAGGCAGCCGGAGGGGCAACGATGCTTCCGGATGAGTCTGTTCTGGTAAATTACGAGGACGAAAGCGTTGAAATCACAGTCGGAGAAAATACGAAGATTTTTTATTCCGACAGTGCGACAGCTATCAACTGGGAGGTGGCACCGGTTGTAGATGGAAAGGCAATCTTTGATTTTTCTTGGATTAAACCGTCAACGACTGCACGGATTTACATTAAGGGGGACAAGGATTCCCTGGTCACGGCGCGATACATTGAGGCACAGGAGCAGCTTTCCATTCAGTTCGTCGGTGATCTTTCTGCAGCAGATGTGGTTGATATTGATGCATGGAAACAGGCCTATAAAGCTTATGACTGCTTTAGCAATGACACCGGATACCTTTTATTTTTTATAAAGAAGGCAGGAGCAGGAACCGCATTTTTTTCCCTCGACCGGATCGAATGGAGAAAGGGGGAGACCGGAAAGTGGCGCTCCTTTGAAGAACTGAATTTTGCTGAAATGAATGCACGTGGTGCTACGCTTCAGTTTCGGGTTAAGGCTGTAAACGATGAAGACACGAAGGATAAAAAGAGCGGAAGCCGCTACAGCTCAGTTGCAAAGCTGAACCTGCAAAAGATTTCCGCAGCACCGGTTATCAGCATCAACAGTGCGGCCATGACCCTGGGAATCCGAAATGGAATGGAGTATTCCTTAAACCAAAAGGATTGGTTTTTGGTTCCGGTGTATGTCAGAACGGCAACCGGTAATCAGGTTTCGGTTCCGGTATCCGATTTTGATATATTGCCAAGTACGAACATTCGCGTCACTGCAATTTCTGTGCCGATGGTGATGCAGGTCACGGCAAATACCAGGATTGATAAGAAACTGGTAGAGGCAAATCCGGACCGCTATATCTGCAGGCGTGATGATGGCGGGAATATTACCGGAGTGTGTGTATACGTAAGAATGGCGGCAAGCGCGAACAAAGCCGCCTCCAGGATGGTAGAGGTGATTCTTCCGTTTGCAAAGGGTAAGCCGGATATGAAGCATGACATTTCTGTAAGCTACCAGCAGTCCAAAACCGGAATGTCAGGAGTCGTGCTGGTAAATAATACACTGTCAACGGAACCGGTAGATTATCAGTATGCAATCGTTGAGAATCCGTATGACATGACACCGGAGGAGTTAAGTTCGGTAAAGTGGAGTACGTTAAAGGCGGAAAAGACGGTTAAGGTGGGAAGCTCCAAGGCGCTTCCGGAGCATTATCTTATTTTCCGTACCGCAACCGCCGGACGTGATGAGCTTCCGTCCGAGTTTGAGATTTATCCATATCCGATTCGGTATGACAAGGTTTCCTTTGCGGCAATTTCCACTACTTCGCTTTATCCGGGAGGAGAGATTACTGCAGTTACGGGTAACAATGCGATTTACGGTGAGATTACCTATACCTGGGAACGCAGCGATGTGCTGACCGGAGCCTACACGAAGATTACGTCCGGAACCGGTTATGAAGCAAGCAAATACACGATTCAGGAAGGCGACATCGGCTATTATATCCGTGTTACCATTTCCAACGTTTCTTCGGCGGGAGAAACGGCACAGGCAACGAGTAAGAGTACCGGAAAGATTGCCAAAGACCCAACCAAACAGTAAAACAGAGAGTTTTTATACCGGGCATTTCACAGATGGGGAATTCATTTGTGGAATGCCTTTTGCGTTATTTGAAATGTGTTTTGTTGCTAATTGACAAATTTCTGCTATGTGATATAATAAAAATTGGATAATTTTGCACTTTTTATGGAATAGGGGATTTGAATGGGAATTCCGTGAAAAAGAAGATAGCAAGGAGACTGTTGAATGGACGACAACAATAACAACAAGCTGCATGACGATGATGACCGTATCCGTCTGCAAAGTATGTGGGGTCCGGAAGTGTTTGGGGAAGTCAGGAAGGAAGAAAACGTAAAGCAGCCCGAAGCACCAAAGGATGAGGAAATGAAAACAATACTGCTTTCGGACGAGCCGGAGCAGGAGGAAAAGACGAAAACGGAGTTTTTACCGGTGGAAGAAGACAGTCTGTGGGGCATTCGTGAGACGAATCTGGGAAAGTCTACGTCTGATAACGTTTCTGCAGAAACACAGCCGGGGGCGAAGAAATGTCGAAAGTGCGGAAAAGAGAACAAGGAATCTGCAGTATTCTGTGTATTTTGCGGTTGTTCCTTTGAGCTTGAGGAAGAGGACCCGATGCATCTGAAGCGTCAGACCCTGCTGGCAAATGGACGGTATCTGATTAAGGGTACCATGAAATCGGATGACCGTGTGATTTCCTATCGTGCTTACGATTCTGAGACGGAAACGGATGTTGTAATCCGGGAATACTTCCCGAAGCATCTCGTGAACCGTATGATGGATGATGACGAGGTCATGGTAAATTCAAGCATTCTTGAGGGACAGAGAGAATACCGTGATGGGATGCATGATTTTACAGAGAAAGCCAGACTTGCAAAACGAATTCCGGAGTCAAAGAATTTCTGCAAGGTACTCGATATTTTCGAGGCAAACAATACGGCTTACGTTGTCATGGAGCTTCTGAACGGTATGACGCTGAGAGAGTATGTTGAACAGCGTGGGTACAACAACATTCCGAAGGACATTGCGCAGATTTACATGAATCAGCTTCTGGATGCAACGGAATTGCTGCACAATGAAGGACTGATACATTGCGGCATTTGTCCGGAGCATATCTTTATTTGTGATGATGGTACGCTGAAGATAATTGCGTTTGAGGATATCAGTCTGAGTCAGAGAAAGTATGCTGCAAATGACTTCTTCCTGAATCCGGGCTATTCTGCTCCGGAGCAGTACACGGATGAAGAAAAGGCGGGAACCTGGACGGATATGTATTCGGTTGGTGCAACCCTGTACTTTTTATATACCGGAAAGGTTCCGGCAGAGGGACCGGACCGTCTGAAGAAGGATCCTCTGGTTCCTTTGTCAGAGGTGGATCCGTCCATTCCGAATAATATTAATGCAGCGGTGTTAAGTGCGATGATGCCGGTTGTCAAGGAACGTCCACAGACGGTAAAGGACTTTCGTAAAAAGCTGGAAAACAAAAACGGGAAAGCGCCGAAGCTGAATAAGAAGCGTAAGAGTAAGAAGGGGCTTTTGGTTGCACTGATTTTACTGTTATTGTTTGGCGGTGGTGCCTATGGAGGTTATTACCTCTGGACGAATGGGTACCTTGTTTCCGGTAACAATCTGACGGTATGGCTGGCTGTTTCTGAGGATGCGGATGTTGCGAAAGCGGAAAAAGAACGTTATGAGCAGGTATTCTCACTGTATCGTTCCAAAAAGACCAAGATGAAGATTACGGTTGTTACAGTTCCGGAAAATGAGATAGTTGAAAAGTTTTTGAAGGCAGATGCGGAGAATCGTCCGGACCTGATGGAAGTCGTGCAGCCGACAGATGAGTTATATGAGCAGCTTTCCGATATTTCCTTCCTTCAGGATGCCCTGATGAGCTCGAGAGATGCGCTCAATGTTGCAAAGAAGACAGGAAACAAAGTATTTCCGTTATCCCGTGCGATTAGTCTGGTTCTGCTTACACCGGATACGACAACGGAAAACGGTGTGCAGATGTCCTCAGTGAAGGAGTTTGTCGAGGGTGAAGGAAAGCGTTATGTTCTTTGTGACAGCAGTGCATTCCGTACTGCCAAAAAGGCTCTTTATGAGGAG